>NZ_SZWS01000048.1:62628-67172 GCF_005281245.1 Citrobacter sp. wls826 | reverse complement strand
ATAGCATACGGCGCTAAATCGACCTGATTTAGCGCCGCCTTTTGGAGGGTAAAATGGTGTCACATTATCGCTTTGAGTTCATTCTTATTACCCTGATAATTTGCGCCCTCATTGCCATGCATTTTTATCTATACTGAGTGTAGTTATCTGATTTTACTCCCACTTTCCCGCCGTCCCGTCTATAGTATTAACTGAGGGTTTGCTGTTAAAAATCATAATTCCCCACCAGAGTGTGATATGCATAAAACCATTGCTGTGTTACTGGGTTCAATTTGTTTACTTCCTGTCGTTGCGCATGCGGACCAGCCTGCAACGGCCAGCGCTGAAGCAGAAAACGTAAAAACGCTGTTTTTTGGTCATGACGATCGCATAAAAGTGACTGACCCAACGCAATCTCCTTGGGACGCTATCGGGCAACTGGAAACCGCCAGCGGTAACCTGTGTACTGCCACGCTCATTTCACCACGACTGGCACTGACTGCCGGACACTGCTTACTCACCCCCCCGAAAGGCAAGCCGGATAAAGCCGTGGCATTACGCTTCGTGTCGAAAAAGGGTGTCTGGCGCTACGAGATCCACGGCATTGAAGGACGGGTTGATCCCTCGCTCGGAAAACGTTTAAAAGCCGATGGCGATGGCTGGATTGTGCCGCCTTCCGCGGCCCCGTGGGATTTTGGTCTGGTGGTGCTGCGTTACCCACCTTCTGGGATCACACCGCTGCCATTATTTGAAGGTGATAAAGCGGCATTAACCGCGGCGCTGAAAACCGCAGATCGTAAAGTTACGCAGTCGGGTTACCCAGAAGATCATCTCGATGACTTGTACACGCATCAGGATTGCGTGGTGACCGGTTGGGCGCAGAATACCGTTTTGTCGCACCAGTGCGACACACTCCCGGGCGACAGCGGTTCACCATTGATGTTGAAGACAGATACTGGCTGGCAGTTGATTGGCGTACAAAGCTCCGCTCCGGCGGCGAAAGATCGCTGGCGGGCCGATAATCGCGCCATATCCGTGACCGGTTTTCGCGATAAGCTGGATGAGTTGGCGAACGAATAACCTATGCTGCCCGTAGTAACGGGCAGCACTGAGATCAGGCAAGTTTAATCATCACCATTCCGGCAAGCAGCAGCGCCAAACCGATCCAGCCTTTATGATTCAGGCGCTGACCAAACAATACCCAACCTGCCGCTAACGTCGCAGCAATCCCAAAGCCGCCCCACAAGGCGTAGGCAACAGAAAGGTCGATACCTTTTACCGCCTGGGACAGCGCGCTAAAGGCCGCTAACACGGCTGCCAGCGACAGCACGCCATAAGTCTTGCGGCGAAACCCATCTGAAAATTTCAAAAAGACGTTAGCGACGATTTCGAGCACAATGGCTATGCCAAGCCATGCGCCGTGAACCCACTCAAACTGCTGCATGGCTCACCTCTCTGCCCGCCTTTGTCGGTTTTCGTGTACCGGATTTAATCAGCACAATACCTAACACCAGCGAGACCAGTCCAGCCACCTTCATCGTGGACAAGGTTTCGTCAAATAACAGCACGCTGAACAGCGTAATAAATAAAATACCGATACCTTCCCATAAGGCATAGGCCACACCAAGGGCAATTTTTTTAACGGCAAAACTGAGAAAAATATACGATAAGGCAATCATTACCAGCATTAAAATAAAGCCCGAATTACCATGGCCGACACTTGCCCATTTCATTGACAGCGTACCAGTAATTTCAGCCGCGATGGCCAGACCTAATAATATCCAGTAAAACATAATGCTTCTCCTGCTTGAGAATATAGTCCTTTGGGCCTACTGCATGCAGTAAACCAAAAAATAAAATTAGTTAGCTCAGCGCACAGCGCCAGCTCAGGCAGAAGAAGGGACTAAAGCGCGTTGCGCCAGTGTTGCTCACCCGCAAGCAAGAAAGTGGAGGAGGTACGAAGAAGTGAAGGTAAACGCAAAAACATCCTGAACATATTGTCCATAATATTACAATTATCCGCAGTGTTGCTTCTCATCATCGCGGATGATAATTGTCCTCGGTAGTTAAACACAGATGATTTGTACCATAGCTTCAATGCGAACTCAAAGTCTTTTCACTTCTTTACCTGCCCCATTTGATTTTTGTTATAACGGCTCGACGCAAATCACATTATTATTCAGATTCAAAAATGAAAAATGCAGGAATACACATGGCGAAACCGATCATCACGCTTAACGGCCTAAAAATAGTCATTATGCTGGGCATGCTGGTTATCATCCTGAGCGGCATCCGCGTTGCCGCAGATATCATCGTCCCATTTATTCTGGCGTTATTTATTGCCGTCGTGCTTAACCCCGTGGTGCAGCGGATGGTCAAACTTCGCATACCGCGCGTAATAGCGGTATCATTGCTCATTGTTATTATTGTGATGCTAATGGTGTTGCTATTAGCGTATTTAGGTACATCCTTAAACGAGCTTGCGCGAACGCTGCCGCAGTATCGCTCTTCACTGGTTATCCCACTCAAAAACCTTGAGCCGTGGTTACAGCGCGCAGGGATCGGCGTTTCCGTAGATGAACTCGTCAAATATATCGACCCGAACGCGGCAATGACGCTGGTGACCAATTTACTGGCGCAGTTGTCTAATGCCATGTCATCGATATTTTTACTGCTGTTGACGGTGGTTTTTATGCTGCTGGAAGTACCGCAGTTACCCAACAAACTCAAACAAATGATGAGTCGTCCCATTGAGGGAATGGCGGCGATTCAACGAGCCATCGACAGCGTTTCCCACTATCTGGTGCTCAAAACGGCGATCAGCATTGTGACCGGGTTGGTGGCCTGGGGCATGCTTGCCGCACTCGACGTGCGTTTCGCTTTTGTCTGGGGACTGCTGGCCTTTGCACTCAACTATATTCCTAATATCGGTTCGGTGCTGGCCGCCATTCCCCCTATTGCTCAGGTGCTGGTATTTAGCGGCCTTTATGACGCCCTGGTGGTTTTCGCAGGTTATCTGGTCATTAACCTGGTGTTCGGGAATATCCTCGAACCGCGGATCATGGGGCGTGGACTTGGGTTGTCTACGCTGGTGGTGTTTCTGTCGTTAATCTTCTGGGGCTGGTTACTGGGGCCTGTCGGGATGCTGCTTTCTGTGCCGCTGACCATCATCGTGAAAATCGCGCTTGAGCAAACCAACGGCGGTCAAAGCATTGCCGTGTTGCTGAGCGATCTCAATAAAGAGTGAATTCGCCCCGCCATTGCGGGCATTTTTATCGTTTAGCGCGTAGCACGTAGCGCCAGAACGGCGCTACACAACGTAAATAACGCAATTATCCAGGCCATAGTCCATGGTGTTCCGTCGCTGAAGGCGGCCAGCAGCAATGACGAGATAATGCCGCTACCGTATTGTAACGCGCCAATCAGCGCGGAGGCTGAACCGGCGATGCTCGGTACTGCGTCCAGCGCAGCAGCGGTTGAAGTAGCAGCAATAATGCCATTCATTGAGAAAAACAGAAAAACGGTGATGATAATGGCTTCAACGCCACCTGACTCCAGCTTAACCAGCACCGCAAGCGCCACTGCAGCCAGCGCCGCCAGCATCGTCGCATACTTTAGCAGTTGCTCCAGAGAATGCCGTTGCACCAGACGACGGTTTACTACGCTCATGACCATGACTCCGACAATATTGAGCGCAAACAGCCAGCCGTAATGCTGTGGTTCAACATGATAATAGCTAATATAAACAAACGGCGAACCGGTAATAAACGCATACGCGGCAACGTAATAACACGTCAGGCTCAGGGTGTAGCGCATAAAACGTCCATTGGCGAATAGCGAACGATAATTACGAAATGCGCCAGCTAAAGAAGCTTTCACCCGTTTCTCTTCCGGCAATGTTTCCGGCAGCCAGTTTAAGGAGATAAACATCAGCGCTCCTATCACCGCCAGCAGCCAAAAAACAGAGTGCCAGGTGCTCAGGCGAATAATTTGTCCGCCAATCAACGGTCCTGCTATTGGCGCAATCGCCATGACCAGCACCAGAGTTGAAAGCATTTGCGCCGCGCGAGTACGTGCAAAGAGATCGCGGATCATCGCCCGCGCCAGCATAGGTCCGGTACAGGCTCCAAGCGCCTGAAAAACTCGCCAGAAAACAATTTGCGTAATACTCGTGGACATCGCACATCCTGCGGAGCCGATGATAAAAAGCACCATGCCAATTAACAGCGGTTTACGCCGTCCCAGATGATCGCTTATCGACCCCCAAATCAATTGCGCAATGGCGAAACCTACCAAAAAACCGGTGATCGTCAGTTCTACATTGCCATGCAAATCCTCTGCCATTGTCGGCATTGCCGGAAGATAAATGTCGGTGGAAAGCGAGGCAAAGGCCATCAGGCCACTGAGGATCAGAATAAAAGTAAGACCAGTCTGGCTTGCTATAGCCGCCGACGAGGCATGTTTACGTGTACGCATAGCGCCCTGTTATGTTCTAAAAAGTCAGGAAGCAGTATATACACGGCGTTTTACGGTGATTAGACGGTTAAAACCGTATGGGTTTATGA
>NZ_SZWS01000048.1:57859-62579 GCF_005281245.1 Citrobacter sp. wls826 | reverse complement strand
CCTCCGCAGAGGCCGTCTTGGTTTGCGCTGACGATTACAGCGCTTTCAGGATCGCATCCACGCTGGCTTTGGCATCGCCAAACAGCATATGGGTGTTTTCTTTAAAGAACAGCGGGTTCTGCACGCCAGCATAGCCGGTGTTCATAGAGCGTTTGAACACGATAACGTTCTGCGCTTTCCATACTTCCAGCACCGGCATACCGGCGATTGGGCTACGCGGATCGTCCTGCGCCGCCGGGTTTACCGTATCGTTGGCGCCAATCACCAGCACGGTATCGGTATCGGCGAAATCATCATTGATTTCATCCATTTCCAGCACGATGTCATAGGGTACTTTGGCTTCCGCCAGCAGTACGTTCATATGACCTGGTAAGCGCCCTGCTACCGGGTGAATACCGAAACGTACCTTGATGCCGCGCGCGCGCAGTTTCTCGGTGATTTCAGCAACCGGATATTGCGCCTGTGCCACGGCCATGCCATAGCCCGGGGTGATTATCACGGAGTGCGAATTCTTCAGCATTTCTGCCGTGTCTTCCGCATTAATCTCACGATGCTCACCGACTTCTTCATCAGACCCCGTAGAAGAACCGTCAGAACCAAAGCCACCGGCAATCACGCTGATAAACGAACGGTTCATCGCCTTACACATGATGTAAGACAGGATCGCACCGGAAGAACCGACCAGCGCACCGGTGACGATCAGCAGATCGTTGCTGAGCATAAAGCCCGCCGCCGCCGCCGCCCATCCTGAATAGGAGTTAAGCATTGAAACGACGACCGGCATATCCGCACCGCCGATGGACGCCACCAGATGCCAGCCAAAGGCTAACGCAATAATGGTCATCACCAGCAGCGCCAGAACCTGCAGACCCACGCTTTCGGTACGAACAAACACCACCAGCAGCAGGAAAGAAACAACCAGCGCCGCCAGGTTCATTTTGTGACGATTCGGCAGCATCAGCGGTTTAGAGGAGATCTTACCGCGCAGTTTGCCAAACGCCACCACGGAACCGGTAAAGGTCACCGCACCGATGAAGATACCAAGGAACACTTCCGTCAGGTGAATGTTCACCAGAATCGGTTCCAGGCCCGTGTCGTGATACAGGTAGCTGTTGAAACCCACCAGCACCGCCGCCAGACCGACGAAGCTGTGCAGAATCGCCACCAGCTCCGGCATCTCGGTCATCTCGACTTTCTTCGCCAGACGAATACCAATCGCGCCGCCGATGATCATCGCCACCAGGATCCACGCAACGTTGCCGGTCTCCGGGCCAAAAATCGTGGCAATCAGCGCAATCGCCATCCCGGCGATACCGTAGTTGTTACCCTGTTGAGAGGTTTCGTGTTTCGAAAGCCCCGCCAGGCTGAAAATAAACAGGATCGCGGCAACAATGTATGCAGCTGTAACTAATCCTCCAGACATATGTTACCCCTTAGTTTTTCCGGAACATTTTCAGCATGCGCTGAGTCACGGTGAAGCCACCGAAAATATTAATGCTGGCAATAAGCACCGCGATAAAGCTCAGGAAACTCACCCAGCCACCCTGGCCAATTTGCAATAACGCCCCGACAACGATGATCCCGGAGATAGCGTTCGTCACGGACATCAGCGGAGTGTGTAGCGCGTGCGACACATTCCAGACCACGTAGTAACCCACTACACAGGAAAGCGCGAACACCGTAAAGTGACCCAGGAACTCTTTCGGCGCGACATCAGCAAGCCAGCCAAACAGTATGACGACCAGTGCCATCAACGCATATTTGCGCCACGGTGAGGCCGGTTTTTTCTCTTCTTTCGGCGCGGGCGCGGCTTTTGGCGCAGCCTGCGGCTGAGCTGAAACCTGGATCGGCGGCGCAGGCCAGGTGATTTCACCCTCGCGAACCACCGTAACGCCACGTACGACTACGTCGTCAAAATCGACGGTGATATTGCCGTCTTTCTCTTTGCACAACAGCTTGAGCAGGTTAACGAGGTTCGTGCCATAAAGCTGGGAAGACTGCGTCGGCAGTCGGCCTGGCAGATCGGTATAACCGATAACCTTCACCCCGTTCTCGGTGGTGGTCACCTGGTTAGGCACGGTATATTCGCAGTTACCGCCGTTTTGCGCGGCGAGATCGACAATCACGCTGCCCGCCTTCATCGAATCGACCATTTCACGGGTGATCAGTTTCGGTGCCGGTTTGCCCGGAATCAACGCGGTGGTAACGATAATATCAACGTCTTTCGCCTGCGCGGCGAAGAGCGCCATTTCAGCTTTGATGAACGCTTCGGACATCACCTTGGCGTAACCGTCGCCGCTGCCGGCCTCTTCTTTAAAGTCCAGTTCGAGGAACTCAGCGCCCATACTCTGAACTTGCTCTTTCACTTCCGGACGGGTGTCAAAAGCACGAACGATAGCGCCCAGGCTGTTTGCCGCACCGATAGCTGCCAGACCAGCTACACCCGCACCAATCACCATGACCTTGGCAGGTGGGACCTTGCCCGCGGCGGTGATCTGCCCGGTGAAGAAGCGGCCAAATTCATGAGCGGCTTCAACAATGGCACGATACCCGGCGATATTCGCCATCGAGCTTAAGGCATCAAGCGACTGCGCGCGCGAAATACGCGGCACGGAGTCCATCGCCATAACCGTCACGTTGCGCTCTGCCAGCTTCTGCAACAGCTCAGGGTTTTGCGCGGGCCAAAGAAAACTCACCAGCGTCGTGCCCGGGTTGAGCAACGGGATTTCCGCCTCTTCCGGCGCGTTGACCTTCAGGATGATCTCTGACTGCCAGACGGCATTTCCGTCAACAATTTCTGCGCCTGCTTGTACAAACGCCTTATCGTCAAAACTTGCCAGTTGACCTGCACCGCTTTCAACCGCGACGCTAAAACCCAACTTAAGCAGCTGCTCAACCGTCTTCGGCGTAGCTGCGACGCGGGTTTCATTGGTTAACCGTTCTCTTGGTATGCCAATTCGCATAATGTTCCCTTCCATCTGTATTTGTGATGATGGTTTATCAATGTTCGCACGAGGCATGCGCGCACTCTCGAAAGAGGTCAGTGTTACCCCAATAAAATAAAACAGTAACAAACTCTGTATAACCTACTGAAAATGACGCCTGTGATCTAGCGCCAAAAAACAGTATTTATTATGAAATTCGCGAAATAGAGATGAATCGGAGCGCTGGCAGATAAAATACCCTAAAAATAGCCCACAAAGGCCGATAATTCGCTCAAGCGAAGCGGCAAAACATGATTACGTGCCTGCCAAAAACAATTGATTAACATTAAATTAACTTATGAAATTCAACTGCTTTATCAGTTTTGGTCGCCAAACGCCGAAATTTTCGACATATCACAAAATGTTATCTGTGTTGTTACGTCACGTGGCACGATGAGTGAAAATTGACGCAGACACTGACACAATTTAAATGCAATAATCAGCGACGTTTCTAGTCAATAACAATACCAGTACCTGGTTTGCGCAAGGCGAAGGATTATTTTTATGAAGCTTAAGAACACTCTCCTGGCGTCCGCACTTATTTCTGCGACTGCTTTTTCTGTAAATGCAGCGACAGAATTGACGCCGGAGCAAGCGGCTGCCCTGAAACCCTATGACCGCATTGTGGTTACCGGTCGTTTTAATGCTATCGGTGATGCGGTGACCGCCGTATCACGCCGTGCAGATAAAGACGGTGCAGCCTCCTTTTATGTTGTTGATACCTCAGATTTTGGCAGCGGCGGTAACTGGCGCGTTGTAGCCGACATCTATAAAGCCGATGCTGAAAAAGCGGAAGCGTCCAAAAACCGTGTCATTAACGGCGTGATGGAATTACCGAAAGATCAGGCCGTTCTGATAGAACCATTCGATACCGTTACGGTGCAGGGTTTCTACCGCAGCCAGCCTGAAGTGAACGATGCCATCACCAAAGCAGCGAAAGAGAAAGGCGCTTACTCCTTCTACATCGTGCGCCAGGTCGATGCCAACCAGGGCGGCAACCAGCGTATTACCGCATTCATCTATAAAGCTGATGCGAAAAAACGCGTAGTACAAAGCCCTGATGCGATCCCAGCAGATTCAGATGCCGGACGTGCCGCATTAGCCGCCGGTGGCGAAGCCGCGAAGAAAGTTGAGATCCCAGGCGTTGCGACTACCGCGTCTCCGAGCGCTGAAGTCGGTCGTTTCTTCGAAACGCAATCCACCAAAGGTGGGCGTTACACTGTCACGCTACCGGATGGAACCAAAGTTGAAGAACTGAACAAAGCAACCGCCGCTATGATGGTGCCGTTCGACAGCATCAAGTTCACCGGTAACTATGGCAACATGACTGAAATCTCTTACCAGGTTGCCAAACGCGCAGCGAAGAAAGGCGCTAAGTATTATCACATCACCCGCCAGTGGTCTGAACGTGGTAATAACATGACCATCAGCGCTGACCTGTATAAGTAATACTCAGTACCTTATCAGGTCTACAGCCTTGTAGACCTGATAATTTCCCGCCATCCTCCCCTCGGGCGAAACAAAAACAGCAGTATTAAGACTACTTTTCACACTATTAGTCACAAATCTCTCTATCCCCATTGCATGCGTTCTCTTCTCTCCGTAAAATCCCGCGCCTTAGTGGCTTTCACCATTTTTATGCGGTTTGCCAAAATAATTATTCTCTCACTCTCGTTTTTGTCACTGGATACAAATGGAAAAGAAATTGGGTCTGAGCGCACTCACCGCGCTGGTTT
>NZ_SZWS01000048.1:41970-57794 GCF_005281245.1 Citrobacter sp. wls826 | reverse complement strand
TGTTTTCAGCCTGCCACAAAATATGGCGGCGGTAGCAAGCCCGGCTGCATTACTGATTGGTTGGGCGATTACCGGTGCGGGTATCCTTTTGCTCGCCTTTGCCATGCTGATTCTGACGCGTATCCGTCCTGAACTGGATGGCGGTATATTTACCTATGCACGTGAAGGTTTCGGTGAGCTGATTGGCTTTTGCTCCGCGTGGGGATACTGGCTGTGTGCTGTTATCGCTAACGTTTCGTATCTGGTGATTGTTTTCTCTGCGCTCAGCTTCTTTACCGACACGCCGGAGTTACGTCTGTTTGGCGACGGTAATACCTGGCAGTCGATTGTTGGCGCATCGGTGCTGTTGTGGGTGGTCCATTTTCTGGTGCTGCGTGGTGTGCAAACGGCAGCCAGTATTAACCTGGTGGCGACGCTGGCGAAATTACTGCCGCTTGGTCTGTTTATCGTGCTGGCGTTTATGCTGTTTAAGCTCGACACCTTTACCCTCGATTTTACCGGCGTAGCGTTGGGCGTTCCCGTCTGGGAGCAGGTAAAAAACACCATGCTCATCACCCTGTGGGTTTTCATCGGTGTGGAAGGTGCGGTGGTGGTTTCAGCTCGTGCCAGAAACAAACGCGATGTCGGACGCGCTACGCTGCTGGCGGTACTCGCCGCGCTGGGCGTTTATCTGCTTGTCACCCTGCTGTCTCTGGGCGTTGTCGCGCGTCCTGAACTGGCGGAGATCCGCAACCCGTCAATGGCCGGTCTGATGGTGAAAATGATGGGGCCATGGGGTGAAATTATTATTGCCGCAGGCCTGATTGTCTCCGTGTGCGGTGCTTATTTAAGCTGGACGATTATGGCGGCGGAAGTGCCGTTCCTCGCCTCCACGCACAAAGCGTTTCCACGCATTTTTGCGCGGCAGAACGCGCAAGGCGCGCCATCGGCGTCGCTGTGGCTGACCAATATCTGCGTACAAATTTGCCTGGTGCTGATCTGGCTCACAGGTTCCGACTACAATACGTTATTAACCATCGCCTCAGAAATGATTCTGGTGCCCTATTTACTGGTCGGCGCATTTCTGCTGAAAATTGCCACTCGTCCAATTCATAAGGCTGTCGGTATCGGAGCGAGTATTTATGGCATATGGTTATTGTATGCGTCAGGTCCGATGCACCTGCTGCTGTCTGTGGTGCTGTATGCGCCAGGGCTGCTGGTTTTCCTTTATGCCCGTAAAACACACGCGCATGAAAACGTATTAAAACGCCAGGAAATGGCGCTGATCGGCCTGCTGCTTGTTGCTGCTGTTCCGGCGACCTGGATGTTGATGGGGTAACATTGTCCCCATCGTTCGCGACACATGGAGATTACGATGGGTAAAAAACCCCCTTTGCCAATTCTTATCACCGGAGGAGGTCGACGTATCGGCCTCGCCGTCGCATGGCACTTTATTAATCAAAAACAGCCAGTTATCGTTAGCTACCGCACGCATTATCCGGCTATTGATGGCCTGCGAGATGCGGGCGTGCTGTGTATCCAGGCTGATTTTTCCACCGATGAAGGCGTACTGGCCTTTGCGGATGAGGTCAAAGCACAGACGGATGGCCTGCGCGGTATTGTGCATAATGCCAGTGCCTGGCTTGCAGAAAAGCCCGGTGCGCCGTTAACCGAAGTGCTGTCAACCATGATGCAGATTCACGTCAATACCCCCTACCTGCTCAACCACGCGCTGGAAGGATTGCTGCGCGGGCATGGACATGCGGCAAGCGATATTATCCATTTTACAGATTATGTTGTGGAGCGTGGCAGCGATAAGCACATCGCTTATGCAGCCAGCAAAGCGGCGCTGGACAATATGACCCGTTCGTTTGCGCGCAAACTGGCACCGGAAGTAAAAGTGAACGCGATCGCCCCCTCGCTAATCCTGTTTAACGAGGGTGACGATGCAGAGTATCGTCAGCAGGCATTGAACAAATCACTGATGAAAACAGCGCCGGGTGAAAAAGAGGTCATTGATTTAATTGACTATCTGTTTACCAGCTGTTTTGTCACCGGGCGTAGTTTTGCCCTTGATGGCGGGCGTCATCTGCGTTAGTGCAATTTAATCCAACAAAAAATAAGCAACCATGCGCTCAGGCCCCAGCACACCACTGAACCGCCGAGCGCAACGGGTAAGCGCATAAATCCGGTGAAATACCACAGCGAAACGAGGTAGACAAAATAGGGAATAATCGACCACATGCTGAAGACAATGGTTGTACGCAACGCTTCGATCCCACGTTCACTGGCCACGATATAGTGGGCAATCAACGCAAAGGTCGGGAACAACGGAATTAATCCGGCAATATAGTAGTTCTTTGTTTTCGCCAGCACACCAATTAACACCACCACCAGCGCACCGAGCGCCGCTTTTATAACGAGTCCCATCACCCTGCCTTAACACATCAATAACATCAGCCTCTAGCATAACGGAAGCGTTCTTGTTTAGAAAAGATTAATGGAAGGAAAAACCGGGGCGGTGTATGTTGGCGTTTTATATTCAAAATGAATGATATGAACACCATCGTATTTGTTGAAGATGATCCCGAAGTTGGCTCGCTGATTGCAGCCTATCTGGCCCGGCATGATATTGAGGTTATCGTTGAGCCTCGAGGTGATTTGGCCGAGGAGAAAATCCTGCAAGTTCAACCCGATTTGGTGTTATTAGATATCATGCTGCCGGGCAAAGATGGGATGACTATCTGCCGCGATTTGCGCGGACGCTGGCAGGGTCCAATTGTCCTGCTCACCTCGCTGGACAGCGATATGAACCATATCCTGGCGCTGGAAATGGGTGCCTGTGACTATATTCTGAAGACAACGCCGCCAGCAGTGCTGCTTGCTCGCCTGCGTCTGCATCTGCGCCAGAATGAACATTCAGTCCAGTCTAAAGGCATTCAGGCGGCAACCATCACGCCGCACACGACGCTGCGCTTTGGCACACTCACTATCGACCCAACCAATCGTTCCGTGCTGCTCGGCGGCGAGCAAGTCTCTCTTTCCACCGCAGATTTTGAATTACTGTGGGAGCTGGCAACCCATGCCGGGCAAATTATGGACCGCGATGCGCTGCTGAAGAACCTGCGCGGCGTAAGTTATGACGGCATGGATCGCAGCGTTGATGTCGCGATTTCCCGGTTACGCAAAAAACTGCTCGATAACGCGACTGAGCCCTATCGAATCAAAACGGTGCGCAACAAAGGTTATCTGTTCGCACCGCACGCCTGGGACGATGAGCCTCAAATGTAATCCCTCCGGGCCGACCATTATACGTTACACCGTCACTTTTAAAATCATCCAGATTTGGGTGATGAAGATGGTGAGTATCATCACCGCGAATTAGTCAGCCCTCAAGTAAGATCCAAGCCTTCCCTTTCACGGAAGGCTTTCTTTTGTGTCAACTAAACGTCAGCCCGTCGTATTTTTTCCAACGGTAATTTACTGCAGAAATAATCCAGCAGCCGATAAAGACGCCAATAATCGCAAACCCGACATTCCCCATATGGTCACTCAACTCGCTGACGGTATCCCACAACCCCCCCTGAAGCGAAAATGCGTCAGAGAGAAGCCCCAGCGCCTCCAGCCCGCCAATAAAAAACGCAACAATTACCGAGGTCCCGGTGATGGTCATATTGTAATAGAGCTTACGCTGCGGCTTATTGAATGCCCATCCGTAGGCCTCAACCATCAGGATACTGTCAAGGCAGTCAATCAGCGCCATGCCGCAGGTAAACAGCGCCGGGAACACGAGAATTGACCACACCGACATGCCACTGGACGCGCTTGAAGCAGAAATTCCGAGCAGAGAAATTTCAGTAGCGGTATCAAAACCCAGGCCAAACAAAAAGCCGACAAAATACATATGCCAGTCTTTGCCTACCAGCCGAAACGCCGAGCGGAAAAGCCAGTTCAGCGGGCCTGAAACTGTCATTTCCTCTGTGGTGCCATCGTAAGTACCGGTGCGTTTTAGATGACGAAAAGCCTTCCAGACATGACAGAAAATAACGAGATTAATGGTAGCCAGAATCAGCAGAAATACGGCAGAGACCGTGGTACCAATCAGACCGCCGACATTCTGAAACCATGCCATGTGTTGCTTAAACACGCTGGTGGTCAACGCAATGCCAATGCTTGCCAGTACCACAATGGTGGAATGCCCCAGGGAAAACCAGGCTCCCGTCGTCAGGGCGCGTTTTTTCTGCTGCATGAGTTTACGCGTAGCGCTATCTATCGCGGCGATATGATCGGCATCAACAGCATGGCGCAAACCATAGCACCATGCGATCAGACTAAGCGCCAGTAACGACGTGTTGTTGCTAAACGCGGTGAAAGCCCACAGCCACGCCACGATGTTTGCCCCGATGAGTAAGACCATCAACAAAATAATGTTCGGGCGTTTTTTTAATAATAAAAACAATGCGTTCATTGCTCACAGCCTGTCAAATTTTCGCTAAACAACACACCACACCGCCGTTCAATGATTGATCAATAAACATTTACCAGGCTAATGATAACTCTAAAGAATTACCAGCCCAGTGTCGTAGATCAAAATTGATTACCCCCAAAAGCGAGTTCCGCGCTCGCTAACTCTGCGATGCGCAGGGGTATCGTGGCACAGTCTCCTTCTTGCAGAAACCAGGCAGACGACAACCCACACCAGGCAATAATCCACATCAGCAAACGCTGCCGTTCAATCCTCGCGATTTCAGACACAATATTTACCCGTTGTGCGAATATTTCTGGCTCAATGGCGACAGGTTTGGTGGGGTCGGCAAGATCGGGATTAGTAAAAATATTGGCGTAATCAAAGCCACGCTCGCCCACCAGCCCTTTAGGATCGATAGCCAGCCATCCTTTCGTTCCGAAATCAAGAATATTGCCGTGGTGTAAGTCACCGTGCAATACGACTTCATTCTGGGGAGAGGAGAGCAATACGTTTGCCACCTCTGCACAATGCGTCAGGATGCCACCATGCTTTTTCGCGGCAGGAGCCAGACAGCGAAACCAATAAAGCAGCGGTGTTAACGCAGGCGTTGACGCATTCCGGGGGAGATGGAGTCGACTGGCTGCATGGCAAATAATGCGACAGGCCTGCGCATCATTGCCGGACCAGGACATGTCCGCTAAAGACCCCGCCCCTGTTGCTCGTTCTAACAGAATCGCCCCTGCTGCATGAGCAAGCACTTTTGCAGCACCATTCCCGTTCCACCAGACCATTAGTTCGCAGCCGTTCCGTTCACTGTCATCGTCGGTGAGTTTGAGTATGGCTTTCTGACCATCTTTGGTCACCACGGGCAAAAGCTGTGATGTGTGCGTCTCAAGCGGTTGGCCATCAGGAGTAAGTCCCCAACGGCTGAGCCAGGTGTTGAACAGACTATTTTCCAAACATTATCCTCATTTTTCGCCGGAAATGACCCTCGACAGGGACGGTGTAGACATTATTCCTGCTTTCTGCTGGTTGGGCCACAACGACCCACGCCCACCATCACCGGCTTATCGTGTAGAGCACTAAAGGGCACACCCTTGCGTATCGGTGTGCCATGCTGACTGTGTTTTTTCAATAGAGGAAGACACGATGATCACGTTATGCAAAGCCTGTGGAACATCCTATGAGGTGGCAGACGCCCTTCCTGAACATTGCGATATCTGCCAGGACGAACGTCAGTATGTCCCCGCAACCGGGCAGGAATGGGTCGATTTTGCCGCACTTTGTGCTTCGCACACAAATAAGTGGCGGCAGCATGACAGCGACCTCCTCAGCATCCGCACCGTTCCTGGTTTTGCAATTGATCAACGGGCGTTTATTCTGCGTACTCCGGAAGGCAATATTTTATGGGACTGCATTGCCACGCTCGACGACGCCACAAAAATGCTAATAACGTCCCTGGGCGGGCTTAAGGCCATCGCGATTTCGCATCCTCATTACTACACCACCATGCAAGACTGGGCTGACGAATTTAACGCTCCCATTTATCTCCATACCAACGACCGCAAGTGGGTAATGCGCGACAGCCCATGGATTAAATTTTGGGATGGCGACACCCTGGAACTGACACGCGACGTCAGTGTGATACGCCTCGGCGGACACTTTGCTGGCGGCTGCGTTCTGCACTGGGCGCGAGATGAAGGCGTGGTGCTTTCCGGCGATATCGTTCAGGTCACCCCTGGGGCGCATGCCGTCTCCTTTATGTGGAGCTACCCCAATATGTTGCCATTGCCAGCCGCAACGGTCAGCGACATTACCCACCGCCTGAGTACGGTGAAATTTAAGCAACTCTATGGCGCGTTTGAAGGGAAAGACATAACGAAAAATGCCGATGACATCGTGCAGCGCTCAGGTGAAAAGTACGTTTCCTGTCTCAAGTAAGCAGGCTGCCTGTCACTGACGTTCACCAGGATGAAAAGGGATAGAAATGATAGGCCGCTCCGATGACAGACACATTCACTATCACACTGATAATAAAGTAGGTTTTGAATGGCTGTTTTTGTGTTTTATGGCGAAAGAGTTGTTGAGCGGCTATCGCGCCACCCCACCCGCCAACAACGCCAAACAGCAGCAAAGTGGACTCCGGCACTCGGCGCCAGGCCCTGCGCGCTGCCATTTTATCCGCACCGTACATTGCCAACGTCAGTATGTTGGCGAGCAAAAACCATATAACAAAGGGATGCGAGGTGAAAATGCAGCCTAACGCTGCGAAAATGAGTAGTAAATAACAACAGCGATTGAAATTCATATTTTTATATCACAGCAATTTTGAGAGTATCGGTGAGCATTATATTATGTATTCGGTGATTTTTTATGAAGAAGCTGTTTGTACAGTTTTATCTCCTGCTGTTTGTCTGCTTTCTGGTGATGACCCTGCTGGTCGGCCTGGTCTATAAATTCACCGCAGAGCGCGCAGGCAGACAATCGCTCGACGATTTAATGAAAAGCTCGTTATACCTGATGCGCAGCGAGCTTCGCGAGATCCCGCCACGTGACTGGGGTAAAACGCTGAAGGAGATGGATTTGAACCTCTCCTTTGACCTGCGCGTTGAACCGCTAAATAAGTACACGCTGGACGTTCAAACAATGCAACGTTTGCGCGAAGGCGATATCGTGGCGCTTGACGATCAGTACACATTTATTCAACGGATCCCACGCAGCCATTACGTGCTGGCCGTCGGCCCGCTTCCCTATCTCTATTTTCTCCATCAAATGCGTTTGCTGGACATCGCGTTGATGGCGTTTATTGCCATCTCGCTGGCCTTTCCGGTACTTATCTGGATGCGTCCGCACTGGCAGGAAATGCTGCGACTGGAAGCTGCTGCACAGCGTTTTGGGGAAGGACATCTGGGCGAACGCCTCCATTTTGACAGCGGTTCCAGCTTTGAGCGATTGGGTATCGCGTTTAACCAGATGGCAGACAATATCAATGCGCTAATCGCCAGTAAGAAACAACTTATCGATGGCATTGCCCATGAGCTTCGTACCCCACTGGTACGCTTACGTTACCGGCTGGAAATGAGTGATAACCTCACCGCGCAGGAATCCCAGGCGCTGAATCGCGATATTGGCCAACTGGAAGGGTTAATCGAAGAATTACTGACCTATGCCCGGCTGGACCGCCCGCAAAATGAACTGAAGCTCAGCGTACCGGATCTGGCCGTTTGGCTGACAACCCATCTGGAGGATGTGCAAAGCGTAAACCCTGAGCGTGCGGTGCGCTTACGCCATCTTAATATTGGCGACTACGGCGCGCTGGATATGCGCCTGATGGAGCGCGTACTGGATAATCTACTGAATAACGCCCTGCGCTATTGCCAGTCTACGGTGCAAGCGAGCCTGTTATTGAATGGCAATCAGGCAACGCTGGTTGTGGAGGATGACGGTCCCGGTATTGCTCCAGACGCCCGCGAACAGGTTTTTGAACCGTTTGTACGCCTTGACCCCAGCCGTGACCGGGCGACCGGTGGTTGCGGGCTTGGGCTAGCCATTGTTCACTCGATCGCATTGGCTATGGGCGGTACGGTCGTCTGTGATGAAAGTGAACTCGGCGGCGCCCGCTTTTGTTTCAGTTGGCCCGTCTGGCATAACATTCCTGAAATTTCAGCTGCCTGACCCATTCGGCTCGGTGGTCAAATGGTGGAGGTTGTGCTATAAAAAAGTATGTTGTAACTAAAATGGTAAATCTATGGCCCGTTACGATCTCGTCGACCGCCTGAACGGCACCTTCCGCCAGATGGAGCAAGAGCTGGCGCTTCTGAACGACAATCTTTTGCAGCAGACGCTGCTGATTGCGCGCGTCTTCTCGTTACCGGAAGTGGCCAAAGAGGCAGAGCATGCCCCACTGCAGAACATTGATGTTAAGCAACATTTAGGTAAAGAGGCTGAAACGCTGGCGCTACGCCACTATCGTCATCTGTTTATCCAGCAACAGTCCGAGAATCGTAGCAGCAAAGCGGCCGTCCGCCTGCCAGGCGTACTGTGTTATCAGGTAGATAACGCAGCTCAGCGCGCTCTGGAAGAGCAAATACAGCGTATTAACCAGCTAAAAACCACCTTCGAGCGCATTGTCACGGTGGAATCAGGGCTGGCACCGGCAGCGCGTTTTGAATGGGTGCATCGCCACCTGCCGGGACTGATTACGCTGAATGCCTATCGTACGCTCACCCTTGTCAGAGAGCCTGCCACCCTGCGATTTGGCTGGGCCAACAAACACATTATTAAAAATCTGAAACGCGATGAAGTACTACAGCAACTGGAAAAAAGCCTGACGTCGCCGCGCAGCGTACATCCCTGGACGCGGGAAGAGTGGCAGGCGAAGCTTGAACGGGAATATCAGGATGTCGCCGCTCTGGGCCAGCAGGCGCGCCTGAAGATTAAACGGCCGGTAAAAGTGCAGCCCATCGCCCGCGTCTGGTACAAAGGAGAACAAAAGCAGGTGCAATATGCCTGCCCGACGCCCTTGATCGCGTTGCTCAACAATGAAAACGGCATGACCGTACCAGATATCGGCGAGTTACTGAATTATGATGCCGACAATGTTCAGCATCGTTTTAAACCTCAGGCGCAGCCGTTGAGATTGATTATTCCCCGGCTGCACCTGTACGTTGCGGATTAACTGCCTGGCCGCATACTGCCAACCATCAGTTCCGGGCGTACCCAGCTGTCAAACTCCGCTTCGGTTAGATACCCCAGCGCCAGGGCGGAGGCTTTTAACGTCAGCCCCTCTTTGTGCGCCTTTTTGGCAATTTCAGCGGCTTTATCATAACCGATATGGGTATTGAGCGCGGTCACCAGCATTAGCGACTCGTTGAGCAGTTGATCGATTCGTTCACGATTAGGCTCGATTCCTGTCGCGCAGTGCTCGTTAAAGCTTTCCATACCGTCAGCCAGCAGACGCACCGACTGCAGGAAATTGTGGATGACCATCGGACGGTAAACGTTGAGCTCAAAATTACCTGACGCTCCGCCCATGTTGATGGCGACATCGTTGCCCATTACCTGACAGCAAAGCATGGTCAGCGCTTCACACTGGGTAGGATTGACCTTACCCGGCATAATGGAGCTGCCCGGTTCATTTTCTGGAATCGAAATTTCGCCAATCCCGCAACGCGGACCGGATGCCAGCCAGCGCACATCGTTGGCGATTTTCATCAGCGATGCCGCCAGCCCTTTTAGCGCGCCGTGGGCGTGAACCAGTGCATCGCAGGTGGCTAGCGCTTCAAATTTATTCGGTGCGGTAACGAACGGCGCACAGGTAATGTCCCGCAATTCATCCGCGACCCGACGGGCATATTCCGGATGCGTGTTCAGTCCGGTCCCTACCGCGGTTCCCCCCAGCGCCAGTTCCGCCACGTGGGGTAAGCTGTTTTCAATGTGTCTGAGGTTATGTTCAAGCATTGCCACCCAGCCGGAAATCTCCTGGCCAAGCGTAAGCGGGGTTGCATCTTGCAGATGTGTACGACCAATTTTGACGATATCCGCAAAAGCGTGTGATTTATCACTGAGCGTTTTGGTTAAGACATTTAACTGCGGGATCAGTGAGTTACGCAGCGCCAGCAGAGCGGCAACGTGCATTGCGGTCGGGAACACATCATTCGAGCTTTGGCTTTTATTGACATCATCGTTGGGGTGAACTTTCCGTTCCATCCCCCGCACGCCGCCCAGCAACTCGCTGGCCCGGTTTGCCAGCACCTCGTTCATGTTCATATTGCTTTGTGTTCCTGACCCGGTTTGCCAGATGGCCAGCGGAAACTCATCGCGGTGTTTATCCGCCAACACCTCATCTGCGGCCTGCATAATAGCCCTGGCTTTATCCTCCGCCAGCAGCCCGAGATCCTGGTTAACCTTTGCTGCAGCGCGTTTCGTCAGCGCCAGCGCATGGATCAGCGAGACCGGCATTTTCTCCGTAGAGATACGAAAATGCTCCAGCGAACGTTGGGTTTGCGCGCCCCAAAGCTTATCGGCTGGAACATCAATCGCCCCCATTGAATCATTCTCGCGGCGTACCGTTACCATTACCTGCTCCTTACATTAACAATTGATTAGGTTATGTTTCGACATTGCCCATTTGCATTGGTCTTATGAGTATTAACGAGGATTAATCTGTCGTTTGGTGGTTCGTGCGGTAAAAAAAAACCGCCCCGAAGGGCGGCTGACGTTACTTAACGCAGCGTGCGCACTGCGACGTCTGAATCTGCTTGAAGAAATCGTTGCCTTTGTCATCCACCAGGATAAACGCCGGGAAATCTTCCACTTCAATTTTCCAGATGGCTTCCATCCCCAGTTCAGGGTATTCCACACACTCCAGACTCTTGATACTGCCCTGGGCCAGCACCGCTGCGGGGCCGCCGATACTGCCTAAGTAGAAGCCGCCATGCTTATGACAGGCATCGGTCACCTGCTGGCTGCGGTTGCCTTTCGCCAGCATGATCATGCTGCCACCTGCGGACTGAAGCTGGTCAACATACGAATCCATACGCCCTGCCGTGGTTGGTCCAAGTGAACCAGAGGCATAACCTTCCGGCGTTTTTGCCGGGCCAGCGTAATAGATCGGATGATCTTTAACATACTGCGGCAAACTTTCACCGTTATCCAGACGTTCTTTCAGTTTCGCATGCGCAATATCACGGCCAACAATAATGGTACCGTTAAGCGACAGACGTGTAGAAACCGGGTACTGCGACAGCTGAGCCAGGATCTCTTTCATCGGACGATTGAGGTCAACGCGTACCGCTTCGCCTTCTCCCGCCTGGCGCAACTCTTCTGGTATATATTTGCCTGGATTATGCTCCAGTTTTTCGATCCAGATACCTTCACGGTTGATCTTAGCTTTGATATTTCGATCGGCTGAGCAAGAAACGCCCATACCAACCGGACACGACGCACCGTGACGCGGCAGGCGGATCACGCGGATATCATGAGCGAAATACTTCCCGCCGAACTGCGCGCCCAGCCCCAAATTCTGTGCCTCAATCAGCAGCTCTTTTTCCAGCTCCACATCGCGGAATGCCTGACCATGTTCGTTACCTTCGGTCGGCAGCTCATCGTAATATTTAGCCGACGCCAGTTTCACCGTTTTCAGCGTGGCTTCCGCTGAGGTTCCACCGATCACAAACGCAATGTGATACGGCGGGCAAGCCGCTGTTCCCAGCGTTCGCATCTTCTCAACCAGGTAATTTTTTAATTTGCCCGGCGTGAGCAGCGCTTTGGTCTCCTGGTACAGATAGGTTTTGTTCGCCGAACCACCGCCTTTGGCAATACACAGGAATTTGTATTCATCGCCATCGACGGTATACAAATCTATCTGTGCCGGCAGGTTGGTACCGGTGTTCACCTCTTTATACATATCCAGCGCGGCGTTTTGTGAATAGCGCAGGTTATCTTCGATGTAGGTGTTATACACACCGCGCGCCAGCGCAGCTTCATCACCGCCGCCGGTCCAGACGCGCTGACCTTTTTTACCCACGATAATCGCGGTGCCGGTGTCCTGACAGGTCGGCAAAATACCTTTTGCCGCAATATCAGAATTCCGCAGGAATTGCAGGGCCACATATTTGTCGTTTTCGCTGGCCTCCGGGTCACGCAGAATGTCGGCCACCTGCTGCTGATGCGCAGGACGCAGCATAAACGATGCATCATGGAAGGCCTGACGAGCCAGCAGCGTTAAGGCTTGCGGCGCGACTTTAACAATCTCCTGCCCTTCAAATTCGGCAACGGAGACATGGTCGCTGGTCAGCAGATAGTATTCGGTATCATCCTTTTTGAGGGGGAAAGGATGCTGATAATGAAAGGGTTTGTTTGACATTGTGCTCTCACTTACTGCTCGGTCTGGTTATTCTCTGGGCAGATGTTCCATTGCCCTGCTTCCCTGCCGCAGGTCGGGTTGTAGAAGGAAAGGCTTTCTGCAACCGGAATTACTCAGGGTATTAAAAGCGAGTCACCATATCCTACACAATTTTTTAACAAAAACTGAGACAAGTACGACTTTTTACATGTGCAGGTTACTTCGCTCAGGGTTTCTTGGTTTAATAGCCGTAGAAAATTCCACATTGAAACAGGGCTTGAGAATGCAAAAACTCATCAACTCAGTGCAGAACTACGCCTGGGGAAGTAAAACTGCGTTAACGGAACTTTATGGGATTGCCAACCCCACTCAGCAACCGATGGCTGAGCTGTGGATGGGCGCGCATCCGAAAAGCAGTTCGCAGGTTCTGAACGCTGACGGCCAGACGGTCGCTCTGCGTGATGTCATCGAACACGATAAATCCGCACTGTTAGGCGATGCCGTTGCGAAACGCTTTGGTGAACTGCCTTTCCTGTTTAAAGTGCTGTGCGCCGCGCAACCTCTTTCGATTCAGGTTCATCCTAACAAGCACAACTCTGAAATCGGATTTGCCAAAGAAAACGCGGCGGGGATCCCGATGGATGCCGCCGAGCGCAATTACAAAGATCCTAACCACAAACCGGAACTGGTTTTTGCTTTGACACCGTTCCTGGCGATGAACGCATTCCGCGAGTTCTCTGACATTGTCGCATTGTTACAACCGGTTTCCGCCGCGCATCCGGCTATTGCGCATTTCCTGCAGGAACCGAGCGCGGAACGTCTGAGCTATCTTTTCGCCAGCTTGCTGAATATGCAGGATGAGGAGAAATCCCATGCGCTGGCGATCCTGAAATCGGCGCTGAACAGCCAGCAGGGTGAACCGTGGCAAACCATTCGCCTGATCGCCGATTTCTATCCGAATGACAGCGGGCTCTTCTCCCCGCTGCTGCTCAATGTGGTGAAACTCAATCCTGGCGAAGCGATGTTCTTATTTGCCGAAACCCCACACGCCTACCTGCAAGGTGTGGCGCTGGAGGTAATGGCTAACTCGGACAACGTGCTGCGCGCCGGACTGACGCCAAAATACATTGATATCCCGGAGCTGGTCGCCAACGTTAAGTTTGTCGCCAAGCCAGCCAATCAACTGCTGACCACGCCAGTTAAGACTGACAGCGAACTGGACTTCCCCATTCCGGTCGACGATTTCGCGTTCTCCTTGCATGAACTGACCGCCAATGGCGCAGATATCAACCAGCAAAGTGCGGCCATTTTGTTCTGCATCGAAGGTGAAGCCGTGCTGAGCAAGGGCGAGCAGCGTCTGGTGCTGCAGCCGGGTGAGTCGGCCTTTATTAGCGCGAATGAATCGCCGGTAAACGTCAGCGGCACGGGCCGTTTAGCTCGGGTTTATAACAAGCTGTAGCAAGATACTGATATTTTTAACAACTCTTGCTAAGCTGTAGTGAGTTAAAGACATGTCACTCCTCCAGGCGTCTTCAAACGCCTGGTTTTATTTTATGGATATCAAAATGAAAAAATCGCTGGTAGCTGCGGGTGTGGTGGTTGCACTGGGTATCGTCTGGACGGGCGGCGCCTGGTACACAGGAAAGAAACTCGAAACGCATCTCGCCGAGATGGTGACGCAGGCAAACGATCAGTTAAAACGCTACTCCCCGGAGGCGGGCATTGAACTGAGTTATCAAAACTACCAGCGCGGCGTGTTCAATAGCCAACTGCAGTTGGTGGTGAAACCTGTCGCCGGGCAGGCAGATTCCTGGCTGAAACCGGGACAAAGCATCGTCCTGAATGAAACCGTTGATCACGGTCCTTTCCCGCTGGCTCAGCTGAAATCACTGAATCTTGTTCCGGCAATGGCCTCCGTGAAAACGACGCTGGTCAATAACGACGTGACGAAACCGCTGTTTGATATTG
This sequence comes from Citrobacter sp. wls826, assembly GCF_005281245.1. Taxonomy (NCBI): domain Bacteria; kingdom Pseudomonadati; phylum Pseudomonadota; class Gammaproteobacteria; order Enterobacterales; family Enterobacteriaceae; genus Citrobacter; species Citrobacter sp. wls826. Next base: position 43,533 of record NZ_SZWS01000048.1, on the reverse strand, counting down.
CCAAAGGTGAGACGCCATTCATCATTAATTCCCGTATTGGCTACAGTGGGGATACCCGTTCCGATCTCTCCCTCAAACCGCTGAACTACGAGAAAGGCGACGAAAAAGTGGCCTTTAGTGGCGGGGAGTTCCAGTTTACGGCAGATAAGGATGGTAATGCGGTGTCGCTGACTGGCGAGGCGCAAAGTGGCCTGGTCAATGCCGTCAATGAGTATGATCAGAAAGTACAAGTTACTTTCAATAACCTGAAAACTGAAGGTTCCAGCAGTATCGCAAGCTTTGGTGAGCGCATCGGCGATCAGAAATTGTCCCTCGAAAAACTGTCGATTTCAGTCGAGGGCAAAGAGCTGGCGGTGCTGGAAGGCATGGGTATCGATGGCAAATCCGATCTGATTAACGATGGCAAAACCGTCAACAGCCAGTTGGATTACACCCTGAACAGCCTTAAATTGCAGGGCCAGGATATGGGGAGCGGTAAGCTGACGTTGAAAGTTGGCCAGATTGACGGTGAAGCACTGCACAAGTTCAGCCAGCAGTACAGCGCCCAAACCAAAGCGCTGATGGCGCAGATTGATGTGGTCCAAAATCCTGAGCTTTATCAGCAGAAAGTCACCGAAGCCTTCTTTAATGCGCTACCGATTTTGATGAAAGGCGAACCGGTTGTCACCATTGCTCCACTGAGCTGGAAGAATGCAAAAGGTGAAACCACATTTAATCTGTCACTGCTGCTAAAAGATCCGACAGCAAACACGGTGGAGCCGCAAACGCTGGCCCAGGAAGTGGATCGTTCCGTCAAATCGCTGGATGCGAAACTGACCATCCCTGTCGATATGGCGACTGAGTTCATGACGCAAATTGCCAAACTGGAAGGATATCAGCAGGAAGAAGCGGCTGGTCTGGCGAAGCAACAGGTTAATGGCCTGGCGGCGATGGGGCAGATGTTCCGCATTACGACTTTGCAGGACAACGTTATCGGCACCAGCCTGCAATACGCAAACGGCCAGGTGACGCTGAACGGACAAAAAATGCCGCTGGATGAGTTTGTTGGTATGTTCGGTATGCCTTCTCTTACACAGCCGGATACCCCTGCCATCCCGCAACAATAATCACTCGTCAGTGACATGCCCGATAACAGTGTTTATCGGGCTTTTTTATTTCGCCGCCACCAGGCGAGCGGAAAGCGTCAGATTGCGTGAATGACCTTCATCGTGGGCAATGCGTTGTAGCATACGTTCAGCAAGGGTGTATCCCATTTCACGCGCGGGCGAACAGGCCCAGGTAATCGGGATATCGTCCAACGCGTTTTCCGCCACATCAGCGAATCCGGCCAACGATATTTGCTGTTCGAAATAGCGATCGACACCAATTTCACCACTCTGACGTCCTGCTCTCATCAGGCCAAACCAGGCGCCTATGGCGATTATTTCGTTGTAGCACACCACCGCGCTGATCGTGGGATTGCGGCGTAACAGCGCCGTTACCTCTTCTGCGGCCTGCTTCTGGCTGGATGAGCACTCCAGCACCCAGTCGCTATGAAACGGTAAACCATATTTTAGTAACGTT
>NZ_SZWS01000048.1:37291-41913 GCF_005281245.1 Citrobacter sp. wls826 | reverse complement strand
CCGCCGACGCGCTCTGCGCGAGTCAATGAAGAACTCTGCCCGCCCAGCCAGGCAATACGCTGGTGTCCGTGGCGGATAAGATGTTCAACCAGTAACTGTGCAGCCTGCATGTTATCGGGCCTGACGGTGTCTGCGTCATCCATGTAGCTGGCGCGGGATGCAAATACCACCGGGATCCCTTTATCAGCGGCCAACTGTTGCAGTGCATCACTGCTGCCAGCGGCCCCGGCAATGACCACGCCATCCACCCCCTGGTTGAGTAACATCGCGAAACGCTGCGCCAGCTGCTCCCCATCTTTACCGCCGTGCAGTAAGAAGACCATGCGCCCCTGCGCTTCTAACGCTTCCGTCAGACCCGCCGTCAGCTCGGCGTAAAACGGCGTTGAAAGATCGCGTACAATCAAACCAACTACTCCGCTCTGCCCGCCGCGCAGCGCTGATGCCTGGCGGTTACGCACAAACCCCAGTTGCTCAATAGCAGCATTCACCCGCTCCCCAGTCGCTGATGAAATTCGCCCTTTTCCACTGAGCACCAATGAGACGGTGCTGACCGAAACCCCCGCAGCCAGCGCAACATCATGGATGGTTATTTTTTTGGCTATAGCCATAAAAACAGAAAACTCCCTGATAACGTGACGGATAAAACGTTTTATCAATCACTTATATTTATACCCCCTATTATCGTTCGATAATGTGATTTATACCGCACTAAAATTAGGTAAAACGTTTTATCTTCTCGCCATCATTAGTCAGCTAGCCTTTACAAGGAGTCGTTTGATGACGGCGAGAACCACACCAAAAATAACGTTATGGGAATTTTTCCAGCAGTTGGGCAAAACCTTTATGCTGCCTGTAGCGCTGCTTTCATTTTGCGGGATCATGTTGGGGATCGGCAGCTCGTTGAGTAGCCATGATGTCTTGACGCTGATCCCGGCGTTGGGGAATCCGGTGCTTCAGGCCATCTTTACCTGGATGAGTAAAGTTGGCTCATTTGCGTTTAGCTTCCTGCCAGTCATGTTCTGTATTGCCATTCCTCTGGGCCTGGCGCGCGAGAACAAAGGCGTTGCGGCGTTTGCCGGTTTTGTCGGTTATGCGGTCATGAACCTCGCCGTCAATTTCTGGTTAACCGCCAAAGGTATCTTACCCACCACAGATGCGGCGATCCTGAAAGCCAACAACGTGCAAAACATTCTGGGGATCCAGTCGATCGACACCGGGATCCTCGGTGCCGTTATTGCCGGGATCATTGTCTGGATGCTGCATGAACGCTTCCACAACATTCGTCTGCCGGATGCGCTGGCGTTTTTCGGTGGTACGCGCTTTGTGCCTATCATCTCCTCGGTGGTGATGGGATTGGTCGGGCTGGTCATTCCCCTGATTTGGCCGGTTTTCGCCATGGGCATTACCGGACTCGGTCACATCATCAATAGCGCGGGGGAATTTGGTCCTATGCTGTTTGGCACCGGTGAGCGTCTGCTGCTGCCTTTTGGCCTGCACCATATTCTGGTGGCACTCATTCGCTTCACCGAAGCTGGCGGCACACAGGAAGTCTGCGGCCATAGCGTGAGCGGCGCACTGACTATTTTCCAGGCTCAACTGAGCTGCCCGACAACGCAAGGTTTCTCTGAAAGCGCAACACGTTTCCTGTCCCAGGGTAAAATGCCGGCGTTCCTCGGCGGTTTACCGGGTGCGGCATTAGCCATGTACCACTGCGCACGCCCTGAAAATCGTCATAAAATTAAAGGGTTATTAATTTCTGGTCTGATTGCCTGTGTCATCGGCGGTACAACTGAACCACTCGAGTTCTTATTCCTGTTCGTCGCTCCGGTTCTGTATGTAATCCACGCCCTGCTAACCGGTCTTGGCTTCACCGTGATGGCGGTGCTTGGCGTCACTATCGGTAACACTGACGGTAACCTGATTGACTTCGTGGTGTTCGGCATCCTGCACGGATTGTCCACCAAGTGGTACCTGGTCCCTGTTGTCGCGGCTATCTGGTTTGCGGTGTACTACATGATCTTCCGCTTCGCCATCACGCGTTTCAATTTGAAGACGCCGGGCCGTGAAGTCGAAATTGCCAGCAATATCGAAAAAGTAATGGCCGGAGCGCCTGGTAAATCAGGTTACAACGTCCCTGCTATTCTGGCGGCGCTGGGCGGCGCAGAAAACATTGTCAGCCTGGATAATTGCATCACCCGTCTGCGCTTGTCAGTGAAAGATATGTCGCTTGTTAACGTACAGGCTCTGAAGGACAATCGTGCCATTGGCGTAGTACAACTCAATCAGCATAACCTTCAGGTCGTTATCGGTCCGCAGGTCCAGTCAGTGAAAGACGAGATCGCGGTTCTGATGAACACCGTACAGGCTTAAGGATAACAATATGTTTGATTTTTCAAAGGTTGTGGACAGGCACGGTACTTGGTGTACTCAGTGGGATTACGTTGCCGACCGTTTTGGTTCAGCCGACCTGCTGCCATTCACCATCTCCGATATGGATTTTGCCACCGCACCTTGCATTCTGGAGGCGCTGACTCAGCGCCTGTCACATGGCGTGTTGGGTTACAGCCGCTGGAAAAACGATGAGTTTCTGGCGGCGATAAGCCATTGGTTTCTTTCGCGACATAACACCCAAATAGATCCTCAGTCGCTGGTATACGGCCCCTCGGTCATCTATATGGTGTCGGAGTTGATCCGCCAGTGGTCATCCGTGGGCGATGCGGTGGTTATCCATACTCCGGCGTACGATGCGTTTTACAAAGCGATTGAAGGTAATCAGCGCCAGGTGTGCGCAGTCGGACTAGAAAAACGCGCCGACGGCTGGTTTTGTGACATGGTTGCGCTGGAGAAAGCCCTGTCTCGACCTGAAAGCAAAATTCTTCTGCTTTGCAGCCCACAAAACCCAACGGGTAAAGTGTGGACGCGCGACGAGCTGGAAGCCATGGCGGAACTGTGTCAGCGCTATGGTGTAAAAGTCATCTCCGATGAGATTCATATGGATATGGTATGGTCAGACCGGCCGCACATCCCGTGGAGTAACGTCGCGCGTGGCAGTTGGGCACTGCTCACTTCCGGCTCAAAGAGTTTTAATATTCCGGCACTAACCGGGGCTTACGGACTCATTGAAGATGCTCAAAGCCGCAACGATTACCTCAGCGCGTTAAAAGGCCGCGATGGTCTTTCCTCGCCTGCGGTGCTGGCGCTTAGCGCACATATTGCCGCTTATCAACAGGGTGCAAGCTGGCTTGATGCGCTGCGCGATTATCTTGCCAGCAATCTGCATTACGTTGCACGTGAGCTTAATGCCGCATTCCCCGAACTCAACTGGCAGATTCCGCAATCCACCTATCTGGCATGGATTGACCTGCGTCCGCTCAATATTGATGACCATGCCTTGCAGGATGTTCTCATCCACCAGCAGAAAGTGGCTATCATGCCGGGATACACCTACGGAGAAGAAGGTCGCGGTTTTGTACGTCTCAATGCCGGATGCCCGAGATCCAAGCTTGAAAAAGGCGTTCAGGGGCTGATTAACGCCATCCGTTCTGTACGCTAATTAAGTTTGCGCAATGAAATTATTCATTGCGCAACATAGCTTTTTATCCCGATTTTTTCATATAATACGACGCACTTTACCTAAATACACGAGTGCGACCATGATTGATACTTCCCTCCCCCTGACCGACGTCCATCGCCACCTTGATGGTAACATCCGTGCCCAAACGATCCTGGATCTGGGTCGTCAGTTCAATTTAACGCTTCCGGCACAAACGCTGGAGACGCTGATCCCTCATGTGCAAGTCACATCAACTGAGCCGGATTTAGTGAGCTTTTTATCCAAGCTTGACTGGGGCGTGAAGGTACTGGCCTCGCTGGATGCGTGTCGCCGCGTGGCATTTGAGAATATTGAGGATGCAGCACGTAACGGTCTGCACTATGTAGAATTACGTTTTTCACCCGGCTATATGGCGATGGCGCATCAGCTCCCGGTTGCGGGCGTGGTTGAAGCCGTCATTGCCGGCGTACGCGAGGGCTGCAAGACCTTTGGCGTCGAAGCTCGCTTAATTGGCATTATGAGCCGTACCTTCGGCGAAGCCGCCTGCCTGCAGGAACTGGATGCGCTGTTAGCCCACCGAGACCATATTACGGCACTGGATCTGGCGGGTGACGAACTGGGTTTCCCGGGCAGTCTGTTCCTGTCGCATTTCAATCAGGCGCGCGACGCCGGCTGGCGTATTACCGTGCATGCGGGCGAAGCCGCGGGACCAGAAAGTATCTGGCAGGCTATTAAAGAGCTGGGCGCAGAACGTATTGGTCACGGCGTAAAAGCCGTTGAAGATCGTGCATTGATGGATTTCCTCGCCGAACACCGTATCGGCATCGAATCCTGCCTGACATCGAACATTCAGACCAGCACCGTCGCCTCTCTGGCAAACCACCCGCTGAAAACATTCCTGGAGCATGGCGTTTTAGCCAGCTTGAATACGGACGATCCGGCGGTACAGGGTGTGGATATTATTCACGAGTACACCATTGCCGCGCCAGCAGCAGGACTCACGCGCGAACAGATCCGTCAAGCGCAAATCAACGGCCTGGAAATGGCATTTCTGAGTAACGAAGAAAAA
>NZ_SZWS01000048.1:32621-37190 GCF_005281245.1 Citrobacter sp. wls826 | reverse complement strand
CACCATCCGGCATTTGCCTAATCAGGCAAGGCACAGCGTCGAGCGATGTTTCGCCGATTCAAGACCCAGCTCAATCAGCTCCATGATTTGAATAGCTTGTCTCGCCGGTACCGGGTTTTCACCATGACCATTTAGCGCATCACGAATGCCAGCATAGTACGCCGGGTAATTACCCGGTACAGTCAGCCAGGTCTCTTCAACCTGCTCTTCGCCTTCTATTCGCGTCAACACGCCATCGCGCATGTCGTAACCCCAGTCTTCCTGAGGCAGTCGCTCGCCATTTTTCAGGCGCTCTTCCTGCGGGTCAAGACCATACTTCACATAGCTGCCACGCGATCCGTGCACAATATAACGGGCCGATTCTGCGGCAGCGAGCATGGTGCCGTGCAGAATCACACGACGCTGCGGATAAGTCAGGATGGCATGGAAGTAATCCGTCGCTTGCGCTCCTGGGCGGAGCTGAGCCAGGTCTACCGTCATGCTGACGGGCAAACCAAACAGGTTAATCGCCTGATCCAGAAGATGCGGTGCTAAATCATACCAGATGCCGCTTCCCGGCCCCCCCTGTTCACGCCAGCGATCACGAACCTGCGGGCGGAATCGATCGAAATGGGATTCGAAATACGCCACCTCCCCCAAAACGCCATCCGCCAGCAGGGCTTTCAATGTCAGAAAATCACTGTCCCAGCGGCGGTTATGGAAAACGGACAGCACGCGGCCAAGGCTACGCGCCAACGCATCCAGTTCGCGTGCTTGTGACAGTGTCACGGTAAAAGGCTTATCAACAACCACATGTTTGCCCGCTTCCAGTGCAGCCTTCGCTAACGGGAAGTGAGTGTCATTAGGCGTGGGGATCACAATCAGGTCGATATTCGGATCGTTAAAAAGGTGTTTAGGCTCAGCAACAACCGCCACCGTTGGCCAGTCTGCCTTCACTTTTGCTTCATCACTACTGGAAACCGCAGCCAGTTCGAGGCCCGGTGTGCCCACAATCAGGGGGGCATGGAAGGTTTTACTGGCGTAACCATAGCCAATTAGCCCAACGCGGATGTTGTCACTCATGTTATAGCCTCTCAATTCAGGACTGACCTATTTCACACCATACCCTGCAACGTCTCAATAGTTTAATAACCATTTCGCTACAAAGGTTGTTTATTAACTTAAGTCAAACATATGCCACTTATGCTTAACTTGCAGCGAAAAAGAGGAAGAAATCGTTCCCAATTATCTTGCTGTATTATTGAGAGATTAGTAACATTTGCAGCCTGTGTTTATGGATAAATCAAAGCAAATGTCATCAGTAATGAATCGTCTTATTGAATTAGCAGGTTGGATTGTTCTCACCGTCTCCGTGATCCTGCTGGGTGTTGCCAATCATATTGACAATTACCAGCCACCGGAGCCCGTTGCTGCTGTGCAGAAGAAATAAGCATCTGCAGTCCCTTATAACCCGGTAATTAACATCGAGTAACGGCAGGGTTTGGCTGCAAAAGATCGAATTTTGTCAAAAAAAGAGAATAATGCTGCATCCCGCTCCGGTGCATATTGCCTGCTGTAGCGAAGCGCGTTACCCTTACCGCAGGTGCGCATAGCGCCTGCTTTTCCACAGGTATGAACACTCTTCTCACATTTGCGCGTCAATCCGCTTTTACCTGTGCATGTTGTTTATTATTTATATTTACTACTCCGTTGGTATTATTTTATTAATATGGATTTCCATTTATGACTGTTCAGGATTACTTATTAAAATTCCGCAAAATCAGTTCACTCGAAAGTCTGGAAAAACTGTTCGACCATCTTAACTACACGCTCACCGACGATAGCGACATTATCAATATGTATCGCGCTGCAGACCATCGCCGTGCCGAGCTTATCTCAGGAGGTCGTCTGTTTGATGTTGGTCAGGTACCCAAATCAGTCTGGCATTACGTGCAATAAAGAAGAAAGTAGCGCTCAACGTTAAAAGCTTTATAATAATTGCCCCAAAATGAATGGCATGTTTGATTGCGCGCGTAAACCTGGAGAAGAGATGACTACCACACCGGCACAACGTATCGGGGGCTGGCTACTTGGGCCACTGGCCTGGCTGTTAGTCGCATTGTTGAGCGCTTCGCTGGCGTTATTACTTTATGTCACTGCGCTGGCTACACCGCAAACCTTCCAAACGCTGGGTGCGCAAAGTACGGCAAATTTGCTGTTATGGGGCGTCTCTTTTATTACCGCGATTGCCATGTGGTATTACACGCTGTGGCTGACGATTGCGTTTTTCAAACGCAGAGCCTGTGTGCCTAAGCATTATATTCTATGGCTGCTGATCTCTGTGTTACTGGCGATTAAAGCGTTTGCGTTTTCACCGGTTCCGGACGCCTTTGCCGTGCGCCAACTGCTGTTCCCATTGCTGGCTGCAGCACTGTTGGTGCCCTATTTCAAACGCTCGCAACGCGTTAAATCGACGTTTGTGAATCCGTAATAACCCTACAGTTAACCTGTTGTCGCCTGTTGTAGATTGTCAGATAATAGGCGGCTTTTTTATTTCAGGCCGAAAAATGACTGATTACCTGCTGCTGTTTGTCGGAACTGTACTGGTCAATAACTTTGTACTGGTCAAGTTTCTGGGGCTCTGCCCGTTTATGGGCGTTTCCAAAAAACTGGAAACCGCAATGGGTATGGGCCTTGCCACGACGTTTGTCATGACACTGGCATCCATCTGCGCATGGCTGATTGACACCTGGATCCTCATTCCACTCAATCTCATCTATCTGCGCACGTTGGCTTTTATTCTGGTCATCGCCGTCGTCGTGCAATTTACCGAGATGGTTGTACGCAAAACCAGCCCTGCACTTTACCGCCTGCTGGGGATCTTCCTACCACTGATCACCACTAACTGCGCGGTATTAGGCGTGGCGTTACTGAACATCAACCTCGGCCATAACTTTTTACAGTCGGCGCTATACGGTTTTTCCGCCGCCGTCGGCTTCTCACTGGTAATGGTACTGTTCGCCGCGATCCGCGAACGCCTCGCCGTGGCGGACGTGCCTGCTCCGTTTCGCGGTAATGCGATTGCGCTGATTACCGCTGGTTTAATGTCATTGGCCTTTATGGGCTTTAGTGGTTTGGTGAAGTTGTAATGAATGCTATCTGGATTGCCGTTGCCGCAGTGAGTCTACTGGGTCTGGCGTTCGGCGCTATTTTGGGTTACGCCTCACGACGTTTTGCCGTCGAAGATGATCCTGTCGTGGAGAAAATTGATGAAATTCTCCCGCAAAGCCAGTGTGGACAATGCGGCTATCCGGGCTGTCATCCTTACGCTGAAGCGATCGGCTCCCAGGGCGAAAAAATCAACCGTTGCGCACCCGGAGGCGAAGCGGTGATGTTAAAAATTGCCGCCCTGCTGAACGTCGACCCGCAGCCGATTGATGGTGATGAACACGATGTTACCCCCGTGCGTATGCTGGCGGTCATTGATGAAAATAACTGTATCGGTTGTACAAAGTGCATTCAGGCCTGCCCGGTTGATGCGATCGTGGGCGCGACCCGCGCCATGCACACGGTGATGAGCGATCTCTGCACCGGGTGCAACCTGTGCGTTGATCCGTGCCCGACGCAATGTATCGAATTACGCCCGGTGGCCGAGACACCTGATAGCTGGAAATGGGATTTAAACACCATCCCTGTGCGCATCATTCCCGTGGAACAACATGTTTAAGTTATTCTCTGCATTCAGAAAAAACAAAATCTGGGACTTTGATGGCGGCATTCATCCACCAGAAATGAAGACCCAGTCGAACGGTACGCCGCTGCGACAGGTTCCGCTGGCGCCACGCTTTGTTATTCCGCTGAAACAACATATTGGCGCGGAGGGTGAGCTGTGCGTAAACGTTGGCGACACCGTGCTGCGTGGTCAGGCGTTAACCCTTGGGCGTGGTAAAATGCTTCCGGTACATGCGCCAACGTCAGGCACCGTTGTTGCTATTGCCCCGCATTCTACTGCACATCCATCGGCATTAGCTGAGCTGAGCGTTATTATTGACGCCGATGGCGAAGATCGCTGGATTGAGCGAGACGGCTGGGCCGATTACCGTTCCCGCAGCCGGAAAGAGCTGATCGCACGTATTCACCAGTTCGGCGTCGCCGGACTGGGTGGCGCGGGTTTTCCCACCGGCGTTAAGCTGCAGGGCGGCGGAGATAAAATTGAAACGCTGATCATTAACGCTGCTGAATGCGAGCCGTACATTACGGCTGATGACCGCCTGATGCAGGACTGCGCGGCGCAGGTCGTCGAAGGTATCCGCATCCTGGCGCATATTCTTCAGCCACGCGAAATTCTACTGGGCATTGAAGATAACAAGCCACAGGCAATTTCCATGCTGCGCGCGGTGCTGGCTGATTCACACGATATCAGCTTACGCGTGATCCCCACCAAGTACCCGTCAGGCGGGGCCAAACAGTTAACGCAAATCCTGACCGGCAAGCAGGTTCCCCACGGGGGACGCTCTTCAGATATCGGCGTGCTGATGCAAAACGTTGGAACCGCCTACGCGATTAAACGTGCGGTGATTGACGGAGAAC
>NZ_SZWS01000048.1:26208-32564 GCF_005281245.1 Citrobacter sp. wls826 | reverse complement strand
TGACGCTGACCGGCGAAGCCGTCAGCCGTCCGGGCAACGTCTGGGCGCGTTTAGGCACGCCGGTTCGTCATCTGCTCAATGACGCGGGCTTCTGCCCTTCCGCTGACCAGATGGTGATTATGGGCGGGCCGCTGATGGGCTTTACGCTGCCGTGGCTGGATGTACCGGTGGTGAAGATAACCAACTGTCTTCTGGCGCCCTCTGCCAGTGAAATGGGAGAAACGCCGGAAGAGAAAGGCTGCATTCGCTGTAGCGCATGCGCCGATGCCTGTCCGGCCGATCTCCTGCCGCAACAGCTTTATTGGTTCAGTAAAGGGCAGCAGCACGACAAAGCAACGGCGCACAATATCGCGGACTGCATTGAATGCGGTGCCTGCGCCTGGGTATGCCCAAGCAATATTCCACTGGTGCAGTATTTCCGTCAGGAAAAAGCCGAGATTTATGCCATTAGTCAGGAAGAAAAACGTGCCGCTGAAGCGAAAGCGCGATTTGAAGCCCGACAGGCGCGACTCGAACGTGAAAAAGCAGCACGTCTTGAACGTCACAAAAGCGCTGCCGTTCAGCCTGCGGCTAAAGATCATGATGCCATTGCCGCCGCGCTGGCTCGCGTAAAAGAAAAGCAGGCTCAGGCAATGCAGCCGGTGGTCATTCAGGCTGGCGAAAAACCAGACAATAGTGCCGTGATTGCCGCACGCGAGGCGCGTAAGGCGCAAGCTCGCGCAACCCGGATGGAAAACCCTCCCCAAGCTGGAGGCAGCAGCACAGAGGTCGACCCGCGTAAAGCTGCAGTGGAAGCGGCAATCGCTCGCGCCAAAGCCCGCAAACTCGAGCAGGAAACCGTAACGGAAACAGCCGAACCGGTGGATCCGCGTAAAGCTGCAGTGGAAGCGGCAATCGCCCGCGCCAAAGCCCGCAAGCTTGAGCAGGAAACCGTAACGGAAACAGCCGAACCGGTGGATCCGCGTAAAGCCGCCGTGGAAGCGGCAATCGCCCGCGCCAAAGCCCGCAAGCTTGAGCAGCAGACGGTTACGGAAACAGCCGAACCGGTGGATCCGCGTAAAGCCGCCGTGGAAGCGGCTATCGCCCGCGCCAAAGCTCGCAAGCTCGAGCAGCAGACGGTTACGGAAACAGTCGTACCGGTGGATCCGCGTAAAGCCGCCGTCGCGGCCGCTATTGCACGCGCTCAGGCAAAGAAAGCCGCCCAGCAGCAGGTTGTAAACGAGGAATAAATGGTATTCAGAATAGCAAGCTCCCCTTATACCCATAACCAGCGCCAGACATCGCGTATCATGATGCTGGTGTTACTGGCTGCATTGCCGGGGATCGCCGCTCAGCTGTGGTTCTTTGGCTGGGGTACGTTGTTCCAGATAGTTCTGGCCGCCATCAGCGCTATCGCCGCCGAAGCGGGCGTGCTTAAACTGCGTAAACAACCCATTGCCGCGATTTTAAAAGACAACTCCGCGTTGCTCACCGGGTTACTGCTGGCCGTGAGTATTCCCCCGCTCGCCCCCTGGTGGATGGTAGTTTTAGGCACGGTATTCGCCGTTATCATTGCTAAACAGCTGTATGGCGGCCTCGGTCAGAACCCGTTTAACCCCGCCATGATTGGTTACGTGGTGCTGCTGATTTCATTCCCGGTACAGATGACAAGCTGGCTGCCGCCGCATGAAATTGCGGCGACTGTGCCTGGTTTTTTTGACGCCCTGAACGTTATCTTTAGCGGACATACCGCCAGCGGCGGGGATATGAACACGCTGCGTATGGGTATTGATGGTATCAGTCAGGCAACACCTCTCGATACCTTTAAGACGTCGCTGCATGCAGGACGTACTGTTGAGCAGGTGATGCAATACCCAATCTACAACGGCATGCTTGCAGGTGCTGGCTGGCAGTGGGTTAACCTTGCCTGGCTGGTGGGCGGCGTCGTGTTGCTATGGCAGAAAGCGATTCGCTGGCATATCCCGGTTAGCTTCCTGCTGTCGCTCGCCGTTTGTGCCACTTTAGGCTGGATTTTCTCGCCAGATTCGCTGGCCTCGCCTCAGTTGCACCTACTTTCCGGCGCGACCATGCTGGGTGCATTTTTTATTCTTACCGATCCCGTTACAGCATCAACAACCAACCGTGGTCGCCTGATTTTTGGCGCACTTGCGGGCCTGTTAGTGTGGTTGATTCGCAGTTTTGGCGGTTATCCTGATGGCGTGGCTTTTGCCGTATTGCTGGCAAATATCACGGTTCCCCTGATTGATTATTACACCCGCCCTCGCGTGTACGGACATCGCTAAGGACTCCCTATGCTGAAAACGATTCGTAAACACGGTATTACTCTGGCGCTGTTTGCAGCGGGCTCGACGGGGTTAACCGCGGCAATCAATCAATTAACCAAGTCCACCATTGATGAACAAGCCGCGCTGCAGCAAAAAACGCTGTTCGATCAGGTTCTGCCAGGCGATCGCTACAATAATAACTTGTCCGAAAGTTGTTATCTGGTCGATGCGCAGGCGTTGGGCAAAGGCACTCACCGAGTGTATATTGCCCGCCAGGACGATCGTCCCGTTGCAGCAATTCTTGAAGCTACGGCGCCAGATGGTTATTCCGGGGCTATTCAACTGCTGGTTGGTGTCGATTTTTCGGGTACCGTGTTGGGTACGCGGGTGACCGAACATCATGAAACGCCAGGGCTGGGTGATAAAATCGAACTGCGACTGTCCGACTGGATCACCCACTTTAGCGGCAAAACGATCGCTGCGGGTAACGACGCTCACTGGGCGGTGAAAAAAGACGGCGGCGACTTTGACCAGTTTACTGGCGCAACCATTACGCCGCGTGCGGTAGTTAATGCAGTAAAACGCGCCGGTTTGTATGCGCAGACGCTGCCCGCGAAACTTCCTCAACTTAGCGCCTGTGGAGAATAAACCATGAGCGAAATTAAAGACGTTATTGTCCAAGGGTTATGGAAAAATAACTCCGCGCTTGTGCAGTTACTCGGGATGTGTCCGCTGTTGGCCGTCACCTCGACCGCCACTAACGCGCTGGGCCTGGGACTCGCGACTACGCTCGTCCTGACGCTGACGAACCTGACGATTTCTGCCCTTCGTCGCTGGACACCGCCTGAAATACGTATTCCGATTTATGTCATGATCATCGCCTCCGTGGTGAGCGCGGTGCAAATGTTGATCAATGCCTACGCTTTTGGCCTGTATCAGTCTCTGGGCATTTTTATCCCGCTGATTGTGACCAACTGTATTGTTGTTGGCCGCGCTGAAGCCTTCGCAGCCAAAAAAGGCCCTGCGCTATCCGCACTCGATGGCTTTTCCATCGGCATGGGCGCAACTGGCGCCATGTTTGTTCTGGGCTCGCTACGTGAAATAATTGGTAACGGTACACTCTTTGATGGCGCAGACGGTTTGTTGGGTAGCTGGGCCAAAGTATTGCGCGTTGAGATCTTCCATACCGATACGCCGTTTCTGCTGGCCATGCTGCCACCAGGCGCGTTTATTGGCCTGGGTCTGATGCTGGCTGTTAAGTATCTGATTGATGAGAAAATGAAGAAACGTCGTGCCGAGGCGGCTGTCACGGACAGTCCGGCCGGTGAAACAGGGAATGTGTAATGAACAAAGCAAAACGGCTGGAAATACTGACGCGCCTGCGTGAGAACAATCCGCATCCGACAACCGAGCTAAATTTTACATCGCCGTTCGAACTGCTGATTTCAGTCTTGCTCTCCGCGCAGGCCACCGATGTCAGCGTCAATAAAGCGACGGCTAAGCTCTACCCCATCGCCAATACGCCAGCCGCGATGCTGGAGCTTGGCGTTGAAGGGGTTAAGTCCTACATCAAGACAATCGGTTTGTTTAACAGCAAAGCGGAGAACGTGATTAAAACCTGCCGCATTCTGCTGGAGCAACATAATGGCGAAGTGCCTGAAGACCGGGCCGCATTAGAAGCCCTGCCCGGGGTTGGGCGAAAGACGGCTAATGTGGTGTTAAATACCGCCTTTGGCTGGCCCACTATTGCCGTAGATACCCATATTTTTCGCGTTTGTAATCGTACCCAGTTCGCCCCGGGTAAAAACGTCGAGCAGGTTGAAGAGAAGCTGCTGAAAGTCGTACCTAGTGAATTTAAAGTCGATTGCCATCACTGGTTAATTCTTCATGGCCGCTACACCTGTATAGCCAGAAAGCCGCGCTGCGGTTCCTGCATTATCGAAGATCTTTGCGAATTCAAAGAGAAAGTCGATATCTGATGCTGCCGGGGCATACTGCTTGCCCCTCGCTAACATAACGATTAGTTATGCACTCCCCTGAGTTTATTTTCCCGACAATGATGCCGCTCAACCGCCCATATCTAATGCAATATTCTTGTTAATTAACACCTGAGCAGGTTAATCGTTTTTTTAGTAAAAGAAATTTCTATCTATACGTGATCCAGATCATCCAGATAACATAATGTTAAAAAATATTTATTTTTTAGTTAAAGTGACAATCAGATGACCTAACTGAACAGTTTCTAAACAAAACATTACACTGGCTATTTTTCAGATAATGGCCTATATCACTGGATTCAAGCGCAAATAGCAGAACATATCGCCACATTGCGGTTTTTACCCTGATTAAACAGTGTAAAAATCTGCCATTTTTCAAATGAAGAAATTTAACGCTAGATAACATTTCACAGTCCCGACGATTTCACCAGTCATGATATATGTAACAGATTATTACAAACCACTTGTCTGAATGGTCAAGATAGTGAACATTACTTGCCGTTTCCCCTCCCACTATAACAATCGGACGGATGAACTTGACTCATCACGTGCCTGAACACCCCCGTTGATATGGGATGTAAAAAAAGAGGTAAAAGTGTCTACTGCAAACAATAAACCAACAGAAAGCGTGAGTTTAAACGCCTTCAAACAACCAAAAGCGTTCTATCTCATTTTCTCTATTGAGCTGTGGGAGCGTTTTGGTTATTACGGCCTGCAAGGAATTATGGCCGTCTACCTGGTTAAACAACTGGGTATGTCAGAAGCGGATTCCATCACCCTTTTCTCGTCCTTTAGCGCCCTGGTGTACGGTCTGGTTGCCATTGGCGGCTGGTTAGGTGATAAAGTTCTGGGTACAAAACGTGTCATTATGCTGGGTGCCGTTGTCCTGGCCATCGGTTATGCGTTGGTAGCATGGTCTGGTCACGATGCGGGTATCGTTTATATGGGCATGGCGGCCATCGCGGTCGGTAACGGCCTGTTTAAAGCAAACCCATCATCCCTGCTCTCTACCTGCTATGCCAAAGATGACCCGCGTCTTGATGGTGCATTTACCATGTACTACATGTCCGTCAACATCGGTTCATTCTTCTCTATGCTGGCAACACCGTGGTTGGCTGCGCATTACGGCTGGAGCACCGCGTTCGCTCTGAGCGTCGTGGGTATGCTGATTACCGTTGTTAACTTCGCATTCTGTCAGCGCTGGGTTAAACAGTACGGTTCTAAACCTGACTTTGAGCCGATCAACTTCCGTAACCTGTTGCTGACTATTGTTGGCGTCGTGGTGCTGATCGCGATTGCAACCTGGTTGCTGCACAACCAGCAGATCGCTCGTATGGTTCTGGGCGTCATTGCTCTGGGTATCGTGTTTATCTTCGGTAAAGAAGCATTCACCATGCACGGTGCTGCGCGTCGTAAAATGATCGTCGCCTTCATTCTGATGCTGGAAGCGATTATCTTCTTCGTGCTGTACAGCCAGATGCCGACCTCACTGAACTTCTTCGCGATTCGTAACGTTGAGCACTCTATTCTTGGCATTGCTTTCGAACCTGAGCAGTACCAGGCACTGAACCCGTTCTGGATCATCATTGGTAGCCCAATCCTCGCCGCTATCTATAACAAGATGGGCGATACCCTGCCGATGCCAACCAAGTTTGCGATTGGTATGGTGCTGTGTTCCGGTGCGTTCCTGATCCTGCCGCTGGGTGCTAAATTCGCTACCGATGCGGGCATCGTTTCCGTTAACTGGCTGATCATCTGCTACGGTCTGCAAAGTATCGGTGAACTGATGATCTCCGGTCTGGGTCTGGCAATGGTGGCTCAGTTGGTTCCGCAACGCCTGATGGGCTTCATCATGGGTAGCTGGTTCCTGACCACTGCCGGTGCAAACATCATCGGTGGTTACGTAGCCAACATGATGGCTGTACCAGAGAACGTCACTGACCCGCTGATGTCCCTTGAAGTCTACGGTCGTGTGTTCCTGCAGATTGGTGTTGCTACGGCTGTTATCGCTGTTCTGATGCTGCTGACGGCACCGAAGCTGAATCGTATGACTCAGGACGATGACGTCAATGAGAAAGCCTCTAAGGCCGCGACA
>NZ_SZWS01000048.1:16762-26140 GCF_005281245.1 Citrobacter sp. wls826 | reverse complement strand
CGCTAACTGGTGTTAGCGGCTTTTTTTTTGCCTGAGCTAGCACTACCATACGATATACCTCAGCCAAAAGGAGTTACCGATGAAACTGTTCTACAAACCGGGCGCTTGTTCTCTTGCTTCCCACATCACACTTCGTGAGAGCGGTAAAGATTTCACGCTGGATGGTGTTGATCTGATGAAGAAGCGTCTGGAAAACGGCGATGATTTTTTCGCGGTAAACCCAAAAGGGCAAGTTCCCGCGCTGCTGCTGGATGACGGTACGCTACTGACCGAAGGCGTCGCCATCATGCAATACCTGGCGGACACCGTTCCAGACCGTCAACTCCTTGCCCCGACCAGCAGCCTCTCCCGTTACAAAACCATTGAATGGCTTAACTACATTGCGACAGAACTGCATAAGGGCTTTACCCCACTGTTCCGTCCCGATACGCCGGAAAACTTCAAGCCAACCGTTCGCGCGCTGCTGGAGAAAAAAATGCAGTATGTGAACGACGCGCTGCAAGATAACCAATGGATCTGCGGTTCGCGCTTCAGCATTGCGGACGCCTATTTGTTCACCGTGCTGCGTTGGGCCTATGCGGTTAAGCTGAATATGGCAGGATTAAGCAATATCGATGCGTATATGGCGCGTATGGCTGAACGTCCGGCGGTTGCCGCGGCGTTGAAAGCAGAAGGGTTAAATTAATTGTTGTTGCCGGGAAGCGCTTGCGCTTACCCGGCTTTCAGCCAAACAAACGCAGGCCCGATAAGCGTGAGCGCCATCGGGCATTGGTTACAACTGCGTCGCGCTGAAGTAGTGTTCAGGCTTCGCGATACAATCCTGCGCAGCCACAACCTGCAGCTCATACTCGTGCATTTTTTTGGTGGCAATCATCACTTCGTACACCGCCGCCGTCACGTGCTCCAGCGCCTGCTGTAAAGACGCGCCCTGCAGCAGTTTAACCAACAATAAGCCGCTGGTGACATCACCCACGCCAACCGGTTGACGTGCGCCAAAATCGACTAACGGTCGGCTGATATGCCACGCCTGTTCAGCAGTAACTAACAGCATCTCGAAACGATCTGCGCTGATACCCGCGCGAGCCAGATGCTTCACCAGCACAATTTCTGGTCCCTGAGCGATGAGCTCACGCGCTGCCGCCACGGCCTCATTGACATTGTTCACCGCATGCTCGCACAGAATTTCGAGCTCAACCAAATTCGGGGCGATAATATCGCTGGCCGGAAGCGCATGGCGCACATGAAACTCCGCTACGCCCGGCGCGACGATACACCCTTTTTCCGGATGGCCCATCACCGGGTCACAAAAATATTTCGCCTGCGGATTGGCCGCTTTTACTTTGCGTACAATACCCAGAATATGCTCGCCCTGTTCAGCCGAGCCAAGATAGCCGCTCAGTACTGCGTCACAAGTCTGGAGTTTATCGATATCGGCAATGCCCTGGACAATGTCAGTCAGATGACTCGGCGGCATAACGCAACCGGTCCATTTGCCGTACTGTGTGTGGTTAGAAAACTGAACGGTATTCAGCGGCCAGACATTTGCGCCAAGACGACGCATTGGAAATTCTGCTGCACTGTTGCCCGCATGACCAAAAACAACGTGGGACTGGATGGCGAGGATATTCTTCATTTTACTTACCACAACCCTGAAAAAATAAAGGGGCGTAGTTTCCCACGCCCCTGCTAACTAAATCTTACTTCCAGCAAATCAGACAATAGTTCTTCTTGCCACGGCGCAGTAAGGTGTAGCGCCCGAACAGGATATCACTCTCCTGGAAGAAATATTCCGGATCGGATTGCTTCTCACCGTTGATGGTCACCGCATTAGACGCGATTGTCTTACGTGCCTGGCCGCGAGAAGGTTGCAGCTCGGAGTCCACCAGCGCCTGCATCAGATCGGCACCTTTGTCCATCTCGATCATCGGCACGCCATCTTGCGCCAGCTGTTCGAAATCCGCTTCGCTCAAATCGCTCAGATTACCGTTGAACAAGCTTTCGGTAATACGTTTTGCCGCTACCAGACCTTCTTCGCCGTGAACCAGACGCGTTACTTGCTCAGCCAGAACATACTGGGCGCGCGGCGCTTTACCGCTATTTTTATCTTCTTCTTCCAGCGCATTGATCTCTTCAATGTCCATGAAGGTGAAGAATTTCAGGAAGCGATAAACATCCGCATCGGCGGTATTGATCCAGAACTGGTAGAATTTGTACGGACTGGTTTTCTTCGGATCCAGCCACACAGCGCCGCCTTCCGTCTTACCGAATTTCGTACCGTCAGCTTTAGTGATCAACGGAACGGTCAGACCAAACACCTGGTTCTGGTGCAGACGACGGGTCAAATCGATACCCGAAGTAATATTGCCCCACTGGTCAGAACCGCCAATCTGCAGCGCAACACCGTGCAGTTTGTTCAGGCAGGCAAAGTCATAACCCTGCAGCAGGTTGTAAGAAAACTCGGTAAAAGAGATCCCCTGATCGTCACGGTTCAGACGCTGCTTCACCGCTTCTTTGTTGATCATCTGGTTAACGGAGAAGTGTTTGCCGATATCACGCAGGAAAGTCAGTACATTCATACTGCCAAACCAGTCATAGTTGTTCGCAGCAATCGCCGAGTTGTCGCCACAGTCGAAATCGAGGAACGGCGCAACCTGTTTGCGGATTTTATCCACCCACTCCTGCACGGTGTCTTCGGTATTCAGTTTACGCTCGGCGGCTTTAAAGCTCGGGTCACCAATCAGACCGGTTGCGCCACCCACCAGTGCGACAGGTTTATGGCCTGCCTGCTGGAAGCGTTTCAGGCATAACAATGGAACCAGATGCCCCAAATGCAAGCTGTCAGCGGTAGGATCGAAGCCGCAATAGAGCGCGATCGGGCCTTGCGCCAGTCGCTCTGCTAACGCTTCCTCGTCCGTCACCTGGGCCACCAGCCCCCGCTCTTGCAATTGTTTAATCAAGTTACTGCTTGCCATCAAAATCTCCATGTATAAAACGACTGCACCTTAGCCGGTACACGACTTTTCGCCTGATGCGAAAGAAACATAGAATAAAGCGCCGGATTGTTCAGCACCAGCGCTTAAAACAAGAATTTTGCATCTTTAGGGGGCCAGGCGATCAATTTTCCACGCGTTATCTTCGCGTTGGTATAAAAAACGATCGTGCAGACGGTTTTCGCCACCCTGCCAGAACTCCATCTGCTCAATACTTACGCGAAAGCCTCCCCAGAAACTGGGCAGTGGAACTTCTCCTTGCTGAAACTTCTGCTTCAGTTCGAGGAATTTGCTTTCCAGAATACCGCGCGCGGAGATCCGACTGGATTGCTTAGAGACCCAGGCACCAATCTGGCTATCACGTGGGCGACTGTGGAAGTATTTCACCACTTCCAGCGTGGAAAGGCGCTCAGCCTTGCCGATCACCATCACCTGCCGTTCCAGCGTATGCCAGGGAAACAGGAGGCTGATGCGTGGGTTTTTCTCAATCTGATGGGCCTTACGGCTACCGAGGTTGGTATAGAACACCAGCCCTTTGTCATCATAATGTTTGAGCAACACGATACGCTGATAAGGCTGACCGTTTTCATCGACGGTAGCAACGACCATCGCAGTGGGATCGGCCAGTTTGGCGTCACAGGCTTGCCCCAGCCAGCGCTCGAACAGCGCAAGGGGCTCGGCGGGAAGATCGCGGCGGCGGAGACCGCCTTTCGTGTATTCACGGCGCAAATGTGCGATTTGCTGCAATTCGTCGTTATCAGACATGATGTTGGCTACGGATTGTCAGTGGGTGACGCTATTGTGCGCCGCCCAGGTGAAAATCTCAACGCTTCGGGTTCTGTAACTGACAGTTATTTAGCACAATTCTGTCTCGTTTATAGACCGTTGCCTCGTCGCCTTTAGACCAGAAGACGTAAATACCATCGGTATAGCGAGCACCTGATGCCGACACGCCCTGTTTGAGGTTCAATAGCTGATTATCATAAACAAAACTCGCCATCTGACGGGTATTGTTCAGCTTCACGGTAAGCGGTTTTTCGTCACAGCGGTATTCAAGCGTATCCGTTTGCATACGCTCGACAAATTGGTTGTACACGCTGCACCCGCTAAGCAGTACCGGCAGACACACTAACAACAGTTTTTTCATAGCCATATCCTGAAGACTTTCCTGGTCCTGGAGGGTAATGGCACCCTCCCTAATATCCCTAGTTTATCGACATATGGCGCTGAATAATTTCAGTTAACTCTGAGTTCGTGGGTTAGCAGGATAAATCGCCCCTAAAACGCTCGGTTCTGATGCGCCGGTCACGGAAGGCAGATTTCCCGGTAATCCCGCCAGCGTTCGCCACGCCAGCCAGGCAAAAGCCAGGGCCTCCATATCATCGCCGCTGATCCCAGCCTCATCGGTTGAAGTGACCTCTGTCCCTGGCAATAATGCCGCCAGACGCATCATCAGCAGCGGATTACGGCTGCCGCCGCCGCATACCATTAGCCGTTCACAGCCTCCGCTTAGCAAGACCTGCTCGGAAATGGTCACGGCCGTCAGTTCGGCAAGCGTCGCCTGCACATCCCGCGGGCTTATTCCCGGGAACTGCGCCATATGACGTTCTATCCAGCCATAATTGAAATACTCGCGGCCAGTGCTTTTCGGCGCAGGCGCAGAAAAATAAGGATCGTTAAGCATATTTTGCAGTAAAGGCAGGATCACCGTTCCCGATGTGGCCCACTGCGCATCTTTGTCGTAGGGTTGGCCGCATTGCCGCCAGATCCAGGCATCCATCAACATATTGCCCGGCCCGGTGTCGTAACCGCGAACGGGTTGCTGTGGGATAAGCAGAGACAGATTGGCAATTCCGCCGATGTTTAGCACCATCCGCCGCTCCGTTGGATGAGCCAACAGCGCCTGATGAAAGGCGGGAACCAACGGCGCGCCCTGCCCGCCGAGAGCGATATCGCGGCGACGAAAATCGCCGATCACCGTTATCCCGGTACGCGCAACGATTTGATTGTTGTCGCCAATTTGCAGCGTGTGCGGCGCGATTCCCGTCGGTTCATGCCACACGGTTTGCCCATGACAGCCAATCGCAACGATCTCCTGCGGTTTCAATTTTTCCTGTGCCAACAGTGCATTCACCGCCTCGGCAAACAGATAACCGAGCTGTGCGTCGAGTTGGCCAAACTGCGATAGCGTAAGCTGCTGCCCCTGGCAGATATCCAGGATCGCCTGCTTTATATGGAGAGGGATAGGCCAGGTCAGACTCGCCTGTTGCGCAACCATCGTTTCATCTATTGTCGCCAGCACAACATCGACACCATCAAGGCTGGTTCCAGACATTACACCGATAAAACGGCCCGATTTCATATGTCATCCTTTTAAGCAAATTAGCCTTGACACTCAACCATAAAGTGCCGACTAATGCCATGCTTCCTTAATGATTTTTGAGGGCTAATCATTACAATGGACGCTTTATTACATCAATTATATGAATGATTCGTTTATACTCGGTATATCCGATTTCGGTTAAGATTTTCATATTGTTCCAGTAGAACATGTGACCTTAGGCTCACAAGTGCCATATAATTTAGCCATGAAGGGTGCTTTATTAGCGTTTCGTGGTGTTAAAGGAGATTTGTAAATGATTAAACGTGTGCTGACTGTTGCATTAATGGGTGTATCTTTGGCGGGCTGCGTTAACAATGATAGCCTTTCAGGCGACGTATACACCGCATCCGAAGCGAAACAAGTTCAGAACGTTACCTACGGTACAATTGTTCATGTTCGTCCGGTGCAAATCCAGGGTGGCGATGACGCAAACGTGATTGGCGCCATTGGTGGTGCGGTACTCGGCGGGTTCCTGGGTAACACCGTCGGCGGCGGTACGGGTCGTTCATTAGCCACGGCGGCTGGCGCAGTTGCCGGTGGCGTAGCGGGTCAAGGCGTACAAGGTGCGATGAATAAAACCCAGGGTGTAGAACTGGAAATCCGTAAGGACGACGGTAATACCATCATGGTGGTTCAGAAACAGGGTGCGACCAAGTTCTCAGCTGGCCAGCGCGTTGTTATGGCTAACAACGGCAGCCAGGTTACCGTGTCTCCACGCTAATCGAATTCACGTGTGGTCAGGCTCTGGCCACACGTCATCTCATCGTTTCAGCCCTGTGACTGCAGTTCAATAATATTGTGTTCCAGTCTGGCGACCAGTTTAATCAGCAGATCAATTTCCTCAGCTGAAATCCCTTCCAAAATTTCTCCACGCGTCTTGTTGATAACCGCTTCCATATCTGCAATCAGCGGCTCTGCTTTTTCTGTCAGTTTAATTCTCTTTGCCCGACGATCGCTGGCGCAAGTCTGTCGTGAAATGAGTCCCTTTTCTTCCAGCTGGTCAAGCGTGCGTACCAACGAAGGCTGCTCGATGCCAATCGCTTTAGCCAACTGAATCTGCGATTGATCAGGCGGCAATTGATGAATGTTGTGCAGCGTAACCCAATGCGTCTGCGTCAACTCCAGAGGTTTCAGGCGATGGTCAATCAGAGCACGCCAAATGCGCACCAACCGTGCCAGATCAGAACCTAATGGCGATTCCAATTTCATCTCCTTATAATTAGCTTGCTAAGTTATTATGCTGATTTTAGAATAGTGTGCAGCATTTGTATTCCCAAAACAAATGTATTGCCAAATTTGCTTACCGGCTGACATTTTTTCAGACATTATGCGTTACAGAGACTCATTGTCTCTTTTTTGCTAAACCTATAGCAATGCTCTCTTCCGCCAAGGATTTTGCCCGTGAAGTTTATGTTTAATGCAACAGGATTGCCCCTACAAGATTTAATGATCGGAGCATCTGTCTACTTCCCTCCTGTTTTCAAGGCGTTTGTAGCAGGATTTATTCTCTGGCTGGTTGTTCATCGCCTCCTGCGCGACTGGATTTACTCCGGCGAAATCTGGCATCCCCTGTTAATGGATCTGTCACTCTTTACGCTTTGCGTATGTCTGGCCTTTGTAATGCTGATTGTGTGGTGATTATGTCGCTTAAAACCATTAAATACTTCTCCACCATTATAGCCGCTGCCATCGCAGTTTTCGCCGGATGGTGGATGTGGAATTACTATATGCAATCGCCCTGGACACGTGATGGCAAAGTGCGTGCTGAGCAGGTCAGCATCACGCCGCAGGTCTCAGGCAGCATTAGCGAACTCAATATAAAAGATAACCAGTTTGTTAACAAAGGCGATGTCCTTTTTATCATCGACAAGACGCCGTTTCACATTGCTGAACTGAATGCGCAAGCGCAGCTGGCGAAGGCACAGTCCGATCTGGCGAAAGCCAATAACGAAGCCAACCGCCGCCGTCATTTATCGCAAAATTATATCTCAGCCGAAGATCTGGATACTGCTAACCTCAACGTGAAAGCCATGCAGGCCAGCGTTGAAGCAGCCGAGGCCAGCCTGCGCCAGGCACAGTGGCAACTGACGCAGACGGTGGTCAAAGCGCCCGTAGCGGGCTGGGTCACCAACCTATCAACTCGTACTGGAGACTACGCCTCAACCGGTAAGCCCCTGTTTGCCCTTGTCGACAGCCACTCTTTCTATGTGATGGGGTATTTTGAAGAAACCAAGTTGCGCCACATTCGTGAAGGTGCACCTGCGGTTATCACGCTCTACAGCGGCAACATAAAGTTACAGGGTCACGTATCCAGTATTGGTCGCGCCATCTACGACCAAAGTGTGGAAAGCGATTCCGGCCTGATTCCCGACATCAAACCCAATGTGCCGTGGGTGCGTCTGGCCCAACGCGTTCCGGTCCGCATCGAATTCGACGCTCTGCCGCAGGATGTCACCCTGGTTTCTGGTACGACCTGCAGCGTGTCTATCGGCCAGCGTAAATGAAACTGTCCCACCTGATGCCAGGCCATTGGCCGTGGTTTAAAGCCACGGTAGCGCAGTGGCGTTATGCGTTGCGAAATACCATTGCGATGTGTCTGGCGTTAACGTTCGCCTATTACCTGAATCTGGATGAGCCCTACTGGGCGATGACCTCGGCGGCAGTGGTCAGCTTTCCCACCGTCGGCGGGGTTATCAGCAAAAGTCTGGGTCGTGTTGCGGGTAGCTTGCTGGGTGCCACCGCCGCGTTGATTATTGCCGGTCATACCCTCAATGAGCCGTGGTTGTTTTTGCTGAGCATGTCAGTGTGGATCGGTTTTTGTACCTGGGCCTGCGCTCACTTCACCAATAACGTCGCCTACGCCTTTCAACTGGCCGGTTATACGGCGGCGATCATTGCTTTTCCCATGGTCAATACCATAGAGATTACGCAGTTGTGGGATATCGCTCAGGCCCGCGTATGCGAGGTCATCGTCGGTATCCTGTGCGGCGGCATGATGATGATGATCCTCCCCAGCACCTCCGATGGCACCACATTGCTTACCGCGCTGAAAAACATGCATTCGCGTTTACTGGAGCATGCCAGCTTACTCTGGCAACCGGAGACAACGGATGCGATTCGCACAGCTCATGAAGGTGTTATTGGTCAGATTTTGACCATGAACCTGCTACGTATTCAGGCGTTCTGGAGTCACTACCGTTTTCGCCGTCAAAATGCGTTGCTCAATTCGCTGTTGCATCAGCAGTTACGTATGACCAGCGTGATCTCCAGTCTGCGCAGGATGCTCCTGAACTGGCCCACTCCCCCGGCTAATACCCGGGAAATCATCGAACAACTGCTCAGCGAGCTGGTCAAATCCAATACCGACACCTACACCGTCGCGCGTATTATCGCCCCCTTGCGTCCTCTCGATGCGCGCGACTATCGGCACGTCGCCTTCTGGCAAAGACTGCGTTATTTTTGTCGGCTCTACTTACGCAGCAGTCATTATCTGCATTTACTGGAAAATGGCGTTACCGCCGAGCGTATTACTATCGCCCGCACGCCAGGACTTGCCCGTCATACCGATAATGCGGAAGCTCTCTGGAGCGGATTGCGTACGTTCTGTACCCTGATGCTTATCGGCGCATGGAGCATTGGCGCGCAATGGGAATCAGGCTCTGGCGCACTAACGCTCGCGGCCATCAGCAGCGTGCTCTATTCCGCCGTAGCCACGCCGTTCAAGTCACTTTCTTTGCTGATGCGCACGCTGGTTCTGCTGTCGCTGTTTAGCTTTGTGGTTAAGTTTGGCCTGATGGTGCAAATCTCTGACCTCTGGCAATTCATTCTGTTTCTCTTCCCGCTGCTCGCTACCATGCAACTCCTGAAGCTGCAAATGCCCGCGCTGGCGGGTCTTTGGGGACAGCTAATCGTGTTTATGGGATCGTTTATCGCGGTGACTAATCCGCCGGTTTATGATTTTGCTGATTTCCTGAATGACAATATGGCGAAAATAACCGGCGTGGC
>NZ_SZWS01000048.1:6264-16707 GCF_005281245.1 Citrobacter sp. wls826 | reverse complement strand
TGGCATTCGCCATTCTACGGCCCGGATCGGATGCGCGGAAAGGTCGCCGCCATATTCGCGCCCTGCGCCGGGATTTTGTCGATCAGCTCAGCCGACATCCCTCGCTCAGTGAAAACGAATTTGAGTCGCTGACCTATCACCACGTCAGCCAGCTCAGCAACAGTCAGGATGCACTGGCGCGACGCTGGCTATTGCGTTGGGGGGTTGTCTTGCTTAACTGCTCGCACGTGGTGTGGCAACTGCGCACCTGGGAGGTGCGTTCAGATCCTCTGGCTCGCGTCAGAGACGTGTGTATCTCGCTGCTTCGCGACGTAATGAGTGAGCGCGGCGTTCAGCAACGACCGCTGAATGCCACGCTGAGTGAGCTACAGCGTATTTGCGACACGCTCGCCCACCATCATCAACCTGCGGCGCAAGAACTGTCGGCGCTTATCTGGCGACTACACTGCTCGCTTTCTCAGCTCGAACAGGCGCCTCCGCCGGGTACGCTAGGCAATTGATTATTTGATAACGCCACAGGCGTAGCGCGCTCCACCACCGCCAAGCGGTTTTGGTTGATCGGACATATTATCGCCACCGACATGGATCATCAGCGCTTTGCCTTTAACCTCATCGAGCGTTTTCAGCCGCGGCGCAATGACCGGTGTTGTGGCGTTACCGTCGTTATTCACCACCAGCAGCGGCAGGTCGCCCATGTGGCCTGCGCCTTCCGGACCTTCGTGCTTGCCGGTTTGGTGCGGATCATAATGGCCTCCAGCCGATTCCGCGGCTGAGGCTTTTCCTTCTTTAATCGCCGGTTGGCAACTGCCATTCGCATGGACATGGAAGCCATGTTCACCCGGCGGCAGCGCTTTCAGATCGGGCGTAAACTCCAGCCCTTTCCCGGTTTCAGCAATAGTGACCGTACCAATCGCCTGGCCGACGCCTTGCGACGTTACCAGATTCATCGTCACTTTTTCTTCACTGGCAGCCTGCGCACCTGCACAGGCGAGTAGAGTAATAATGGCCAAACTCAAACGCTTCATAAGACCTCCGTCCAAAAGGTGTCTGATTGATAAGTGTAAACCAGTGACACAAATTTGAACGGAGAAGCGTCAAAAACGCGATTACGGTACGTCGTAACCCAGCGCAGCTTTGCGAATACGGAACCACTGCTGGCGAGACATGTTCAATGACTCAGACTCAACGGCGGCGCGTACACGCTCTATCTTCCCTGAGCCAATAATCGGCAGCGGCTGAGACGGCAGACGTAAAATCCAGGCATACACCACCTGCTCAATGGACTGCGCGTTTAACTCTTCTGCGATTGTGGCAAGTTCATTACGTAATGGCTGGAACGCATCGTCATTAAACAGACGACCACCGCCGAGGCAGGACCAGGCCATCGGACGAATGCGCAGTTGTTGCAGTTGATCTAAAGTACCATCCAGCAGGAGCGGCTGATGTACCGGTGAGATCTCAACCTGGTTAGTCGCCAGCGTGAACGGCAGACGCGATTGCAGCAGTGAGAACTGTGCCGGGGTGAAGTTAGATACGCCAAAGTGACGCACTTTTCCGCTATGGTGCAATTTTTTGAACGCGTCGGCTACGTCGTCCGCATCCATGAGCGGATCGGGACGATGGATGAGCAGCAAATCAATATGATCGGTCGCCAGCAACTTCAACGATGCTTCCGCACTGGCAATAATATGCGCGCTGTCGGTGATGTAATGACCCAGCGCATTTTCCGTGCGCGCCGTCGTGGCGATCCCGCACTTGGTAACAATCTGCATTTTTTCACGCAGATGCGGGGCCAGCTTCAGTGCCTCGCCAAACGCCGCTTCACACTGGTATCCGCCGTAAATATCGGCGTGATCGACGGTGGTAACGCCCAGGTCCAGATGTTCTTCAATAAAGCTGACTAGCTGGCGCGCGGACATATTCCAGTCCATCAGGCGCCAATACCCCATTACAAAGCGAGAAAATTCCGGACCTTGCGGCGCAATAGTAATACGCTGAACCATAGCAGCTTCCTTATAAGTGAATGTGCATCGAGTATACGCAATTACGCTTTTAAAAGAGTGAAGGTTGTTGCGGTTCTTCCGAAGGGTTGGCTTTGTTTGCTCGTAATTTACGCATCAGGCGCTGACGACAAAGCCGTAGCACTTCCTGCTTTTCGGCATCGCTCATCTTTTGCCAGTTAAAACGCTCATCCCGACTGCGAAAACAGCCACGGCAAAAACCGCGCTCGTCAGACTGACATATTCCACGGCATGGGCTCTGGACGGGGAAAAACTCCAGCTGTTCGGCCACATCCCCTCCTTTAGTAAGATTGATATACCTATTGAAGACGTTAACTGAATTTCTCGCAAGCGCTATTGCATTAGACCGACTGGTCTATTACACTCCTTTCCATGAACAAAATCACTGAACACGATACACGCGAACATCTGCTGGCGACTGGCGAACTGCTGTGTATGCAGCGCGGTTTCACCGGTATGGGCTTAAGCGAACTACTGAAAACCGCTGAAGTCCCCAAAGGTTCGTTTTATCACTATTTTCGCTCTAAAGAAGCGTTCGGTGTCGCGATGCTGGAACGCCACTATGCGGCCTATCATCAGCGACTGGCTACGCACTTTGATACGGGGGCAGGAAACTATCGCGACCGCATTCTGGCCTACTATCAGGAAACCCTGAACCAGTTTAGCCAGCACGGCATTATCAGCGGTTGTTTAACCGTAAAACTGTCTGCCGAAGTGTGCGATCTGTCAGAAGATATGCGCACGGCGATGGATAAAGGCGCGCGGCACATTATTGCGCTGTTAGCGCAGGCGCTGGAGAAAGGTCAGGCAAACCATTGTCTGTCCTTTGTTGGCGAGCCGTTACAGCAGGCGCAGGTATTGTATGCGCTGTGGCTGGGCGCCAACCTGCAGGCCAAGATTTCTCGTAGCGCCACCCCGCTGGAAAATGCGCTGGCGCACGTTAAAACCATCATTACTACGCCTGCCGTTTAACAGGCGTTTTTATTTCTTTTATTACTAGACGACCGGTCTATTCAGGAGTGCCATATGTCATCTGAAAAACTTTTTTCCCCACTGAAAGTGGGTGCTATTACGGCAGCAAACCGCGTATTCATGGCGCCACTGACGCGTCTGCGCAGCATTGAGCCTGGCGACATCCCTACTCCGCTGATGGCCGAGTATTACCGTCAACGCGCCAGCGCGGGTCTTATCATCAGTGAAGCTACACAGATTTCCGCGCAGGCGAAAGGCTATGCGGGGGCACCCGGCTTACACAGCGAAGCGCAAATTGCCGCATGGAAAAAAATCACCGCTGCCGTACATGCGGAGCAAGGTCATATTGCGGTCCAGTTGTGGCATACCGGGCGCATCTCTCACGCCAGTCTGCAGCCCAACGGTCAGGCACCGGTCGCACCTTCCGCGATTAGCGCCGGTACCCGGACCTCGCTGCGTGATGAAAATGGTCTGGCAACACGTGCGGATACCTCAATGCCGCGTGCGCTGGAAACTGAAGAAATTCCCGGCATCGTTAATGACTTCCGTCAGGCGATTGCCAACGCGCGCGAAGCGGGTTTCGACATGGTTGAACTGCACTCCGCTCACGGCTATCTGCTGCACCAGTTCCTGTCGCCAACGTCTAACCAGCGTACCGATCAATACGGCGGCAGCGTCGAAAATCGTGCACGTCTGGTGCTGGAAGTTGTCGATGCCGGTATTAAAGAATGGGGTGCCGATCGCATTGGTATTCGCGTCTCTCCGATTGGTTCATTCCAGAACGTTGACAACGGCCCGAACGAAGAAGCTGATGCGCTGTATCTGATTGAACAACTGGGCAAGCGCGGAATCGCTTACCTACATATGTCTGAGCCGGACTGGGCTGGCGGCGAGCCGTATTCCGATGCGTTTCGCGAAAAAGTTCGTGCGCGTTTCCACGGTCCGATCATTGGTGCGGGTGCCTACACACCTGAAAAAGCAGAAGCACTGATCGAGAAAGGCCTGACCGACGCCGTTGCTTTTGGTCGCGCCTATATCGCTAACCCGGATCTGGTTGCGCGCCTGCAGCGTAAAGCGGAGCTGAATCCGCAACGTGCCGAAAGCTTCTACGGCGGCGGCGCGGAAGGTTACACCGATTATCCTACCCTCTAACGTCACAAACTACGTTCTGCCATTGATAGCGGCGTAACAACGCCGCTATACTAAAACAACATTTTGAATGTATTAGCCATTTTCGAAGGGGAAAAAGATGCGTTTACTTCATACCATGCTGCGCGTGGGTGACCTGCAGCGTTCCATCGAGTTTTATACCAACGTGCTGGGCATGAAGCTGCTGCGTACCAGCGAAAACCCTGAATACAAATACTCCCTGGCCTTTGTCGGCTACGGCCCTGAAACCAGCGAAGCCGTGATCGAACTGACCTATAACTGGGGTGTCGACAAGTATGAGCTGGGCACTGCCTACGGCCATATCGCCCTGAGCGTAGACAACGCAGCCGAAGCCTGTGAACGTATTCGTCAGAATGGCGGTAACGTCACGCGTGAGGCGGGTCCGGTAAAAGGCGGCACCACCGTAATCGCGTTCGTTGAAGATCCAGACGGTTACAAAATTGAACTGATCGAAGAGAAAGACGCCGGGCGCGGCCTGGGCGACTAACCTCCCCACGGGCGCAGATCGTCTGTGCCCGTAGTTTTATACTCATCATTTTGCCATAATACGCGCTGCAATTTTCCCGTATTAAGAGACCCAGATGTCCGATAACGCTCAACTTTCCGGTCTGTGTGACCGTTTTCGTGGTTTTTATCCTGTCGTCATTGATGTCGAAACCGCAGGGTTCAATGCCAAAACCGATGCGCTGCTTGAGATCGCAGCCATCACACTGAAAATGGATGAACAAGGCTGGCTGATGCCGGACACGACGTTACATTTCCACGTAGAGCCATTTGAAGGCGCGAATTTGCAGCCGGAAGCCCTCGCCTTTAACGGAATTGACCCTAACAATCCGCTACGCGGCGCGGTCAGCGAATATGACGCTCTGCATGCCATCTTTAAAATGGTGCGTAAAGGGATTAAAGACAGCGGCTGCAATCGGGCGATCATGGTGGCGCATAACGCTACGTTCGACCACAGTTTTATGATGGCCGCAGCAGAACGCGCCTCGCTCAAACGTAATCCATTTCATCCGTTCGTCACCTTTGATACTGCGGCCTTAAGCGGCCTGTCTCTGGGGCAAACTGTGTTATCGAAAGCGTGCCTGGCGGCGGGAATGGAATTTGACGGGACTCAGGCGCACTCGGCGCTGTATGACACCGAACGGACGGCCGTGCTGTTTTGCGAAATTGTTAACCGCTGGAAACGTCTCGGCGGCTGGCCTCTTCCCATGCCTGAAGAGGCATAACGGACCGATAAAAAAAGCGACCATCACGAGGTCGCTTTTTTATTTACGCTGATATTATTCAGCGTCCGGCTCTTCGGTTTTGTATTTCGCCGCTGTTTCTTTAATCAGCTGCTGCAACTCACCGCGCTGGTACATTTCGATCAAAATGTCACAGCCGCCAACCAGCTCGCCATCAACCCACAGCTGCGGGAAGGTTGGCCAGTTTGCGTATTTCGGCAGCTCGGCGCGAATATCCGGGTTCTGCAGAATATCAACATAAGCAAAGCGTTCACCACAGGCGGACAGCGCCTGCACAGCCTGAGCGGAGAAACCGCAGCTTGGCAGTTTAGGGGAACCTTTCATGTACAGGAGAATCGGGTTTTCAGCGATCTGGCGCTGGATTTTTTCGATAGTGGTGCTCATTATCTTGCTTCCTTAAACTTCTTTTACGGCAGTAGTCTGACATTGTAGCGGGTCAGACAGGCAACGGAAAATAACATTTTCATTACGCGTTATTATTTTATCCCCTGACGCCAAAAGTTGCATTCACAATCTCATTTATCCCCTTAAAGCCTGTGGATTTGATTATTCGTTCACCAACGCCAACTTTAATTGCTGATTTTTTTTGCGGTCGGTTACGAAACGTAGTTTTAAACAAAAAAGCTATTAACTTTCCCTCTTTCTATAGATTAGAATCATCAAGTTTTGAAAATCACACGCAGGCATGATAGACCTGCCTTACCAGAGGATTGCTCAGTGGCGCGGATAAACCGAATCTCGATCACGCTCTGTGCTTTACTTTTTACTACACTGCCCTTTACGCCCATGGCTCATGCTTCCAAGCAGGCCAGGACGACACCTACCCATTCCCACACCATCAAAACGGTAGATAAAAAGAAAAGCGCAACAACCAGCCAAAAAACAACAAAGACCAGCAAAAAAACGGCGACAAAAACCACCAGCAAAACCAGCACCAAAACCGCTTCCTCTTCTAAACATCGCACTGCCGCTCCGGCAAAGTCGACTAAAACGGCAAACCGTCGTGGTAAAAACACCGCAGCACAAACCGCTGCCGTTACCTGGACTGAAAAATGCACGCCGCGCAAAGGTCATAAGCCGCGCTGTGTAAAAGTGAAAACCACCGCACCAACGACGCTGGCTGACGCGCATAAAGTGAAAGTGCAGAAAGCCACTAAAACCGCCATGTCCACGCTGATGAACCAAATCGGCAAGCCTTATCGCTGGGGCGGCACCTCACCAAGAACCGGGTTTGACTGCAGCGGTCTGGTCTATTACGCCTATAAAGATCTGGTGAAATTCCGCATTCCACGTACTGCGAACGAAATGTATCATCTGCGCGATGCAGCGCCGATTGAACGTGGCGAACTGAAAAATGGCGATCTGGTATTTTTCCGTACCCAGGGGCGTGGAACTGCCGATCACGTTGGCGTTTATGTTGGCAACGGTAAGTTTATTCAGTCACCGCGCAGCGGCCAGGAAATTCAAATCACCTCTCTGAGTGAAGATTACTGGCAGCGCCACTATGTGGGCGCTCGTCGGGTAATGACGCCAAAAACAATTCGTTAAAAACTTACCCTACAGTACATGCTGTAGGGTAAGTTCTTCTTTTGCATAACCTTTCAATTTGCTACCCTATCCTTACTCACAATGAGGCTATTGTGTGTACTCAATACAAATAATAAGGAGAGAAGCAATGTCGTTTGAATTACCTGCATTACCGTATGCCAAAGATGCTCTGGCACCGCACATTTCTGCCGAAACGCTGGAATATCACTATGGCAAACACCATCAAACTTACGTGACTAATCTGAACAACCTGATTAAAGGCACGGCGTTTGAAGGCAAATCACTGGAAGAGATCGTACGTAGCTCTGAAGGCGGTGTATTCAATAACGCAGCACAGGTATGGAACCACACGTTCTACTGGAACTGCCTGGCACCGAACGCAGGTGGCGAACCTACCGGTAAACTGGCCGAAGCAATTGCCGCCTCCTTTGGCAGCTTTGCGGATTTCAAAGCGCAGTTCACCGATGCCGCTATTAAAAACTTCGGTTCTGGCTGGACCTGGCTGGTAAAAGGAACGGATGGCAAACTGGCTATCGTTTCCACCTCCAATGCAGGTACACCGCTGACCACCGACGCGACGCCGCTGATGACCGTTGACGTATGGGAACACGCCTACTACATCGATTATCGCAATACCCGTCCTGGCTACCTGGAAAACTTCTGGGCGCTGGTGAACTGGGAATTTGTTGCGAAGAACTTCGCAGCATAAAAAAGATGACGCAGAAGGAGAACCCTTCTGCGTTTTAGCATTAATTCGCGGTAGTGAAAGCCTCTTCAGGCTGTTTGCGCGCCGAGATAAAGACCAGCAGCAGCGCAAGCCCCGCCACAATTGCCCCCATCACCGGAACAAAGCTGTAGCCCAACCCACCGGAAATCACCGCCCCACCGGCTGCGGCACCCAGAGCATTCCCCAGATTAAACGCGCCAATGTTGACTGACGATGATAATCCAGGCGCTTCGCTGGCAACACGCATCACGCGCATCTGCAACGGCGGAACGACCGCAAACGTCGCTGCCCCCCAGACCACCATACTAACTGCCGCACCCAGCTCATTACGCGCCAGGAAAGGAATGGCCAGCATAATAACCATCAGCAGCAGTAAAAAGCCTTTCAGCGTACCGTTGACGGAACGGTCAGCCAGTTTGCCACCAAGATAGTTACCGATTGAGAAGCCAACGCCAATCAGCACCAGCATACCGGTCACAAACGCCGGTGTGGCATGGGTAATCGTATGTAACACTGGTGAGATATAGGTATAAAGCGTGAACATCGCCCCCGCTCCCAGAACGGTCGTCAGCAGCGCCGACAGCACCTGCGGACGCATAAGTACCGCCAGTTCGCTACGGACATCCGGGCGCTCTCCCGCCCCACCTTTGGGTAATGAGAAGAACAGGCTGACCATGGCGATGACGCCCAGACCCGCCGTTGCCATAAACGACATACGCCAGCCGATGGTTTCACCAAGCCAGGTCGCCGCAGGAACGCCGCCAATATTGGCAATGGTCAACCCCATAAACATGGTTGCCACGGCGCTGGCCTGCTTATGTTTGGGTACTACGCTTGCAGCGACAACGGAGCCAAGACCAAAAAATGCCCCATGGTTCAGACTGGTCAAAATACGCGATAACATCAGGGTGGTGTAATCCGGCGAAATAGCCGAAAGCACGTTGCCCAGCGTGAAAATCGCCATCAGGAATATCAACGCATTACGTCGCGCACGATGGGACAGCAGTAATGTCATCAGCGGAGCCCCCACCATTACCCCAACCGCATACGCGCTGATTAACATTCCGGCCGCGGGAATCGAGACATCCACACCTTTGGCAATGACGGGCAATAATCCCATTGGCGAAAATTCAGTGGTGCCAATGCCAAACGCGCCGATCGCCAGCGCCAGTAAAGGATAATTG
Organism: Citrobacter sp. wls826; assembly: GCF_005281245.1. NCBI lineage: Bacteria > Pseudomonadati > Pseudomonadota > Gammaproteobacteria > Enterobacterales > Enterobacteriaceae > Citrobacter > Citrobacter sp. wls826. The sequence goes on along the minus strand of NZ_SZWS01000048.1, from coordinate 7,838 downwards.
AGTTTCATATTTCGACTCCGTAACGTCGAGCCGGGGCGCGACATAAAATAAGAGTCAAAAGCATGACATTGATCGCAAAATTAATAAAGTTAACAAAATTGCAAAAGACTTTTGCTTATTCGCAAACAATCGATGGGAAAGGCAAGCGGAAAGGATGAGGGAGAGCGAACTCCCTCGGGGGAAATCAATGCAGCGCTGCGGTCAGGCCACCCGCGACGATCAAACCCAGAACAATAATGGTAGTCACTAACGAAAATTTCAGATCGGTGCTCATCAAGTTTTCTCCTTTTTATTCCCACACAAAAAGTGATTTTGCGCATTTTTACACACTTGAAAGCAAAAATCTCTCACGATTTATATTGATAACTGCTTTTAACTCTTCCCCTTTTCGTTAAGATCAGACAAAATTCCACGCTTACTTGATTAGCGTACCGGCCATTGACCCCTTCCTGACGTTCCGTGTCGTTTTCCCGGCGTGCCGCAACCCTTACGTTGCGCTAAGGGTGTGTTAAGGCAAACGTTTACCTGGAGTATTCTCAGGAGCTTAGGATATGGTCTGGAGTGAGATGTAATGGCAACAATTAAAGATGTAGCGAAGCGAGCAAACGTTTCCACTACAACCGTATCACACGTAATTAACAAGACGCGCTTTGTCGCGGAAGAAACGCGTAATGCTGTCTGGGCGGCGATCAAAGAGCTGCACTATTCTCCGAGCGCCGTGGCGCGCAGCCTGAAGGTGAATCACACCAAGTCTATTGGCTTGCTGGCCACCAGCAGCGAAGCGGCCTATTTCGCTGAAATTATCGAAGCCGTTGAGAAAAACTGTTTCCAGAAAGGCTATACCCTGATTCTGGGTAACGCATGGAACAGCCTCGAAAAACAGCAGGCTTATCTGTCGATGATGGCGCAAAAGCGCGTTGATGGTCTGCTGGTGATGTGTTCAGAGTATCCGGAGTCGCTGCTTTCGATGCTCGAAGAGTACCGCCATATTCCGATGGTCGTCATGGACTGGGGCGAAGCTAAAGCCGACTTTACCGATACGGTCATTGATAACGCCTTCGAAGGCGGTTACATGGCGGGTCGGTATCTGGTAGAACGCGGTCATCGTGAGATTGGCGTGATCCCAGGCCCAATGGAGCGTAATACCGGAGCCGGGCGTCTGGCAGGCTTTATGAAAGCGATGGAAGAAGCGCTGATTAAAGTTCCTGAAAACTGGATTGTGCAGGGCGATTTTGAGCCTGAATCGGGCTATCGCGCCATGCAGCAAATTCTGTCACAGTCGCATCGTCCGACCGCCGTCTTCTGCGGTGGCGATATCATGGCGATGGGTGCGCTGTGCGCCGCTGACGAGATGGGACTGCGCGTACCGCAGGATGTTTCGCTCATCGGTTACGACAACGTGCGCAATGCCCGCTTCTTCACGCCAGCTCTGACCACCATTCACCAGCCTAAAGATTCACTGGGGGAAACGGCCTTCAACATGCTGTTAGACCGTATCGTGAATAAACGTGAAGAGTCGCAGTCTATCGAGGTTCATCCGCGCCTGGTAGAACGCCGCTCCGTTGCCGACGGCC
>NZ_SZWS01000048.1:1535-6219 GCF_005281245.1 Citrobacter sp. wls826 | reverse complement strand
CCGTCGTTAAGACAGTTGTGCGGGAGCCTCATCGGGCTCCCGCAACCATTCCTTATTCAGCGTTTCACTATCCCCTAAATAGTCCAGCAGCCAGCTCAATGCCGGCGACGTATCGTTCTGTTGCCATGTCAGGCAGCATGCGGCATCAGGAAATGGATTCTCCAGCTTTAGCGCGACCCATTTGCCGCTATCAATCCACGGTTTGGCAAAATGCGTCGGTACCATGCCCACGCACAAACCTGCCGATAAACAGGTCGCAGAAGATTCCCAGTCAGGCACCACGACGCGCTTTTGGTTATCCAGCAGCCAGGTAATACGCTTAGGAAGCGTACGCGACGTGTCTTCACGCACCAGCGACGGCCAGTTGCGCAACGTGTCGTCGCTTAGCGGTCCGGGCATTGACGCCAACGGATGATGGCTTGCCACCACGCAGCTCCAGCTCAGCATTCCCATATCGCGGAAGGTATAGCGCCCCCCAACCGGAATCGCCTGCGTGGCGCCGATTGCCAACTCAACGCGCCCATCGGACAGCGCATCCCAGACACCGTTAAACACCTCCTGGAAAACCAGCAGCTCCACATCATCAAAATGACGATAGAAATCCACGATCATCTGTCGGGTACGATCCGGGCGGACAATGTTATCTACCGCGATCGCCAACTGCCCGCGCCAGCCGTTGGCAATTTGCTGACATTGCTGGCGGGTGATCTGCATTTTTTTGATAACAGAGCGGCCTTCCTTGAGAAACCATGCACCGGCAGGCGTCAATTCCACGTCCCGATGGCGTCGCTCAAAAAGCGGCACCGCCAGCCACTCTTCCAGTTGACGCACGGTGTAGCTTACCGCCGAGGGTACGCGGTGCAACTCCTGCGCGGCCGAACTAAAGCTACCGTTACGCGCAACCGCATCCACAACTTCAAGTGAATATTCCGACCACATGTTCTGCCTACAAAAAATTTGAAATCAGTAAGCAAATATTAGCGTTTCACAGCAAGAATTACACTCACTACACTCAGCGACATTGTACTACTGCTAAAAAAAGAGAAATGATGATGCAACCTGGGAAAGGATTTTTAGTCTGGCTGGCGGGTCTTAGCGTACTCGGCTTTCTGGCAACGGATATGTATCTGCCCGCCTTTGCCGCAATTCAGTCCGATCTGCAGACGCCTGCATCTGCCGTCAGCGCCAGCCTTAGCTTATTCTTAGCGGGTTTTGCCGTCGCGCAACTTCTGTGGGGGCCGCTCTCTGACCATTATGGTCGCAAGCCTGTTTTGCTGCTGGGTTTATCCATCTTCGCGCTGGGCAGCTTGGGCATGCTGTGGGTTGAAAATGCCACCGGTCTGCTGGTACTACGCTTTGTTCAGGCCGTTGGCGTTTGTGCGGCATCGGTTATCTGGCAGGCGCTGGTCACCGATTATTATCCTTCACAAAAAGTAAACCGCATCTTTGCCACCATTATGCCATTGGTCGGGTTATCCCCGGCATTAGCGCCGTTATTAGGCAGTTGGATCCTGGTACATTTTTCCTGGCAGGCCATTTTCGCCACCCTGTTTGCCATTACTCTAATCCTGATGCTTCCGGCTCTGCGCTTAAAACCAACAGCTAAAGCACGCGACGACAGCCAGGATAAACTGACTTTCGCTACCCTGTTGCGCTCAAAAGTTTACCGCGGAAACGTGCTGATTTATGCCGCCTGCTCCGCGAGCTTCTTCGCGTGGCTGACGGGTTCCCCGTTCATCCTCAGCGAAATGGGCTACAGTCCGGCGGTGATTGGCCTGAGCTATGTTCCACAAACCATCGCTTTCTTAATTGGTGGTTACGGCTGCCGCGCTGCGCTGCAAAAATGGCAGGGCCGTCAGTTGCTGCCCTGGTTACTCATTCTGTATGCCTTTAGCGTAGTGGCCACCTGGGCAACCGGCTTTATTCACCATGTTGCGCTGGCTGAAATCCTCATCCCATTCTGCGTTATGGCGATTGCCAATGGAGCAATCTACCCAATTGTTGTGGCTCAGGCGTTACGTCCTTTCCCACAGGCTACGGGACGCGCAGCGGCATTGCAGAACACTCTGCAACTGGGTTTATGCTTCCTGGCAAGCCTTGTGGTTTCCTGGTTGATCGCCACCCCGCTGCTCACCACCACCAGCGTGATGCTGACAACGGTGCTGCTGGCGGCCGCGGGTTACAAAATGCAGTCGCAGAAGGCTAACGCCCCGCACACAGATGATCGGGCGCAAATTGCCCACGGTGAGTCTCACTAGTAATCATCTTTGATAATTAATTAGCCTGCTAATGTTTATTGATTGAATCATCAAAAATTCAGGCCTATACTGATTTCCGGTTGTTAAAAAAACGATAATTGTTATGTGTTAACGGGGACAAGAACGTTCCCGTTTTCCCATGGATGGTCTTTTCGGCAAGGGTTCCTCCCTTCCTCTGTTCTACGTCGGATTATAGATTCGCGGATTAATTCCGTGAGAGTTCTCACAAAGCCCAAAAAAGCGTCTACGCTATTTTAAGGTTCTGATCACCGACCAGTGATGGAGAAGCTATGAGTTCATCGTGTATAGAAGACGTCAGCGTACCGGATGATGACTGGTACCGCATCACCAATGAATTATTGAGCCGTGCAGGTATTACCATTAATGGTCCGGCACCGGCAGATATTCGCGTAACGAACCCCGATTTTTTCAAACGCGTACTGCAGGAAGGATCGTTAGGGTTGGGCGAAAGTTATATGGATGGCTGGTGGGAATGCGACCGGCTGGACATGTTTTTTTGTAAAGTCCTGCGCGCCGGTCTTGAAAACCAACTCCCCCGCCACTTTAAAGACACGCTACGTATCGCCACGGCTCGCCTGTTCAATTTACAGACCAAAAAACGTGCGTGGGTCGTCGGCAAAGAACACTACGATTTGGGCAACGATCTCTTTACCCGCATGCTGGACCCTTATATGCAGTATTCCTGCGCCTACTGGAAAGATGCCGATACCCTGGAATCTGCCCAACAGGCGAAGCTAAAAATGATTGCCGAAAAACTGCAGTTGAAGCCAGGCATGCGGGTGCTCGATATTGGCTGCGGCTGGGGCGGCTTATCCCAGTTTATGGCGTCACAATATGGCGTTAGCGTGGTGGGCGTGACCGTTTCGGCAGAACAGCAGAAAATGGCGCAGGCGCGTTGTGCGGGGCTGGATGTCACAATTTTGCTGCAGGATTATCGCGACCTGAACGACAAATTTGATCGCATTGTCTCCGTCGGCATGTTTGAGCATGTGGGGCCGAAGAACTACGCGACTTATTTTGAAGTGGTTGATCGTAATTTAAAACCCGACGGTCTCTTTTTGCTGCATAGCATCGGCTCCAAGAAGACTGACAATAACGTTGATCCGTGGATCAATAAATATATCTTCCCGAACGGCTGTTTACCGTCAGTTCGCCAGATTGCCAACGCCAGCGAGCCGCATTTTGTGATGGAAGACTGGCATAATTTTGGCGCGGATTACGATACAACGTTGATGGCATGGCACGAGCGTTTCATGAGATCCTGGCCTGAAATCGCCGATAACTATACCGAACGCTTTAAACGGATGTTCAGCTATTACCTGAACGCCTGCGCCGGTGCGTTTCGTGCTCGCGACATTCAGCTGTGGCAGGTGGTTTTTTCCCGCGGCGTTGAACACGGCCTGCGCGTTCCCCGCTAATCGTTATCACCCCCGTGCCAACGGGGGTTTTACACTCTGGCTTAGGCTCCCGCCTCACCCGTTACGTTACTGATGGCGTTTTCACGCGCCGCCAGTACGCGCTCAACGGTATCAACCACCGCCTGGGTTTGAGGATCGATTTCGATATTGACCCGCGCGCCTAACTTTTTCTTACCCAGCGTCGTACGTTCCAGCGTTTCCGGGATCAAATGCACACAGAAACGCGTCGGTGTCACCTCGCCGACCGTCAGACTGATGCCATCAATTCCGATAAATCCTTTGTACAAGATGTATTTCATCAGCGACGGGTCCTGAACTTTAAACCACACCTGGCGGTTGTTCTCCGAGGTCAGAATTTTCGACACTTCGGCGGTCGTCATAATATGGCCCGACATTAAATGTCCGCCAATTTCATCACTGAATTTTGCCGCACGCTCAACGTTGACCAAATCCCCAACCTTCAGGTCACCCAGATTGGTGATACGCAGCGTTTCTTTCATCAGATCAAAGCTTATCTGGTTACCGTTGATTTCGGTTACCGTCAGGCAGCACCCATTGTGGGCAACCGATGCGCCGGTCTCCAGCGCATCCAACATATATTCAGGTAACTCCACAACATGCGTACGAAAATTTGGTTTTTCATCAATGGACACCAATTTCGCGGTGCCCTGCACAATACCCGTAAACATACTTCTAACTCCTGAACTGAATTAAGACATCTCTGCACAGCACAATAGCAGGTGGAAATTCAGGTTGCCAGCGATGCGCCGCTACTGCCTGTTTTTTCACTGGAGAATTACGTATTCCTCGCTACAATAGACTGAAATTTCCCCTGCTTTTTCTCCTTGCTGCCATATAAGGCGGCTTTTTTAGTCTCTCAAATAACAACAATATAGTGGTGTACACGTGCAAAAGTATGTAAGTGAAGCGCGTCAGTTATTAGCTCTGGCAATTCCGGTGATTCTTGCGCAAATCGCTCAAACCGCA
>NZ_SZWS01000048.1:1209-1472 GCF_005281245.1 Citrobacter sp. wls826 | reverse complement strand
TGGCGGGCGGATACAGCGCCACGGACATGGCGGCCGTCGCCATTGGCACATCTATCTGGTTGCCGGCCATTCTGTTTGGTCACGGACTGCTGCTGGCCTTGACGCCAGTGATTGCGCAACTCAATGGTTCCGGGCGCCGCGATCGCATTGCCCATCAAATACGCCAGGGTTTCTGGCTGGCGGGCAGCGTCTCCATTCTGATTATGATCGTGCTCTGGAACGCGGGATACATTATTCGCTCCATGCATAACATCGACCCGGCG
>NZ_SZWS01000048.1:0-1166 GCF_005281245.1 Citrobacter sp. wls826 | reverse complement strand
ATAAAGCCGTCGGCTACCTGCGTGCGTTGCTGTGGGGCGCGCCGGGGTATTTGTTCTTCCAGGTAGCCCGTAACCAGTGTGAAGGTCTGGCCAAAACCAAACCGGCGATGGTGATGGGATTTCTCGGCCTGCTGGTGAACATTCCTGTTAACTATGTTTTCATTTATGGGCATTTTGGCATGCCGGAGCTAGGCGGCGTGGGCTGCGGCGTGGCAACAGCGGCGGTTTACTGGGTGATGTTTATCGCCATGCTGTCATACGTTAAACGCGCACGCTCGATGCGTGATATCCGTAATGAGCGTGGTTTCCAGAAACCGGACACCGCCGTAATGAAGCGCCTGGTACAGCTGGGTTTACCTATCGCGCTGGCGTTATTTTTCGAAGTGACGCTGTTTGCTGTGGTGGCGCTGCTGGTTTCCCCGCTGGGGATTGTCGACGTGGCCGGACACCAGATCGCGCTCAACTTCAGCTCGTTAATGTTCGTCCTGCCGATGTCTCTGGCTGCAGCCGTCACCATTCGAGTCGGTTATCGTCTGGGCCAGGGTTCCACGCTGGATGCGCAAACCGCAGCCAGAACAGGTCTGGGCGTCGGCGTCTGCATGGCGGTTGTGACGGCGATTTTCACCGTGACATTCCGTGAGCACATTGCCCTGCTCTACAACAATAACCCGGAAGTTGTCGCTCTGGCAGCGCAGCTCATGTTACTGGCCGCGGTGTATCAAATATCGGACTCTATCCAGGTTATTGGCAGCGGTATCCTACGTGGTTATAAAGATACGCGTTCCATTTTCTTTATTACCTTTACGGCATACTGGGTACTGGGTCTGCCGAGCGGTTATATTCTGGCGCTGACCGATCTGGTGGTTGACCGGATGGGACCGGCAGGATTCTGGATGGGCTTTATTATCGGCCTGACCTCTGCGGCAGTGTTGATGATGCTGCGGATGCGTTTTCTGCAGCGCCAGCCGTCAGCGGTTATTTTACAACGCGCCGCACGATAATCCCCAAATAGCCGCCATCTGGCCAATACTGTTCAGTTAAGCATGAATGGAGAACGTTTTACTCTGAATTGGTTTCCGTTCACCTTATGTACGTTGCTTCTCTGATATCGTTATACCCGTGAACGTGCAAGAGAGGCTCACCGCCGCCTCCCTTGCATCCCTGGC
>NZ_SZWS01000018.1:336116-339451 GCF_005281245.1 Citrobacter sp. wls826 | reverse complement strand
CCCATTTTGCCACGCCTTCCAGGGTGTTAAATGGGCGGCGATCCCCGATAAATTGCGCCAGAAAAATGCCAGGCCCCTTGATGGTTTTCATAACCCCTCCTGAAAATTACGCCTGCTCTTTGTCGTCATACTTGAAAGAGAAAAGGAAAATCACGGCAATCACTGCTGCAGCCACTGCCGGGATCCACCAGAATGTGGTCCACGCCTGAGGCACCGTTTGTCCCGCCACCAGACGGTTGTAAAGTGCGCCTGAAATTTGCGAACCAAGCAGCATACCGATCCCATAGGTAAACATAACGATCATGCTTTGCGCCTGACCTTTAACTTTCTCCCCGGCGATACGATCGGTGTAAATAAAGCCGACCACGAAGAAGAAGTCGTAGCACACGCCGTGCAGCAGAATGCCGAGATACAGCAGGAATCGGCCCTCTTCGCTGATGCCGAGGGCAAAGAATGCGTAGCGCACAAACCAGGCGCACATCCCGATTAACAACATGTATTTCACGCCCAGACGTCTGAACAGGAACGGGATCACCAGCATGAAGAAAATTTCAGACATCTGACCAAACGACATCGCCGTACTGACATCGCCAACGCCCGCATCAGCCAGAAACGACGCGGTATATGCGTAATAGGTTCCCAACGGTACAGAAATAAGCGTCGCGCAGAGCGAGAAGACAAAAAAGTGACGAACCTTGAGTAAGGCGAAAGCATCCGCACAAAACAGATCGCGCACTTTTACCGGCAGTCCTTTCGCCGGTGCTGGCGTGTTGGGCAACGTCAGGCTGTAGAGCGCCAGAATCACAGAAATAACCGCCGCCAGCGTAAAGATGCCGGTAGTATCCGAGATTCCGGTTACGCCGATAAAAATCCCCGCGACAATCCAGCCAATGGTGCCAAACACTCGCACCACCGGGAAAGTTTTGTCTTTATCCGACAGGCTATGAAAAGCAATGTTGTTGGTAAGCGCCAGCGTTGGCATGTAGCACAACGTGTAGCCAAACAGCAGACCAATCAACAGCGCACCGTTTTGCGCCACCAATGCCTGCGGAACAAACCAGAGGATCGCCGCGCCTGCAAGGTGCATCACCGCCATCACCTTTTGCGAGGCAAAGAAGCGGTCTACCAGCATCCCTAAGACGAACGGCGACAGAATAGAGGCAATGGGCCCGGCTGAAAACGCATCGCCAATCAGCAGCGACATGTTGTGCTGGCTCATCACCAGCCCCAGCGTGACGGACCAACTTCCCCAGATAAAGAACTGTAAGAACATCATTAGCGACAGCCGGGGTACCAGCAGCCGGTACTGTACGTTCTGTTTTCCACTACTTTCGGTTGTTGACACCATTTTTTGCCTCACCTTTAAAAAGTAATCGATTACAAAATAGATTCAATAGAAAAGTAATCGATTACAAAACAAAGATCCTGCCAGCAAAGGCAAAATTGCGAGAGCGGTCACGATAAACATTGAGAGAAGATCCGATCCCATCCTGACGATGGGATCGGTAGAAACTTAGCGGGACTTACGACACAGCAGTTTGAAGGCAACGAACAGGAACAGGATCCACACCGGCAGGAGGATAGCTGACAGGCGCATATCGTCCATCGTACACATCAGCACCAGAATCATGCCAAGGAAAGCAATACACAGGTAGTTCCCTGCCGGGTACAGCAGCGCTTTGAACTGCGTGTCACGTCCCTTACGACGCATCGCCGCCCGGAATCGCAGATGGGCCAGGCAGATCATAATCCAGTTCAACAGCAGTGTCGCCACAACCAGCGCCATTAGCAGGCTAAAGGCCTTTTGTGGCAGGACATAGTTGATCAGTACGACCAGAGACGTAATAGCACCGGAGAGGATCAGTGAATTCACCGGTACGCCGCGACGGCTGACGCGGGTTAAGAACTTCGGCGCGTTCCCCTGGACAGAGAGACCAAACAGCATACGGCTGTTAGAGTAGACGCCACTGTTATATACCGACAGCGAAGCCACCAGAATGACAAAGTTCAGAGCTGAAGCCACCACGTTGCTATCAAGATTATGGAAGATCATCACAAACGGGCTGCTGTTGGATTTCACTTCCACCCACGGGTACAGCGCCAGCAGCACCACCAGAGAACCGATGTAAAACAGCAGAATACGGTACACCACCTGGTTTACCGCCTTTGGAATGCTTTTCTGCGGATCCTGCGCTTCTGCGGCAGTAATCCCGATAAGCTCAAGTCCGCCAAAGGAGAACATAATCACCGCCAGCGACAGGATCAACCCGTTCCAGCCGGTGGCAAAAAAGCCGTTGTAACGCCACAGGTTATCAATGCTTGCATGTTCCCCGCCGTGACCGGAAAACAGCATCCACACGCCAAAACCAATCATGCCGATAATGGCCAGCACTTTAATCAGCGCAAACCAGAATTCCGTTTCGCCATACAGACGTACGTTGACCAGGTTAACCGCGTTGATGATCACGAAGAATGCCGCGGCCCAAATCCAGGTCGGGACATCGGGCAGCCAGTACTGCATGTAGATCCCAGCCGCGGTCAGTTCCGCCATGCCAACCAGCACAAACATCACCCAGTAGTTCCAGCCGGACAGAAAACCCGCGAACGGTCCCCAGTATTTATAGGCAAAATGGGCAAACGATCCCGAAACGGGTTCTTCCACCACCATTTCGCCCAGTTGACGCATAATCAAAAAAGCGATGATCCCGGCAACGCCGTAACCCAGTAACACCGCAGGTCCCGCCATCTGAATAGCCGGGCCAATGCCCAAAAACAGGCCGGTACCAATTGCGCCGCCCAGCGCAATTAATTGAATATGGCGGTTTTGCAACCCCCGCTGAAGCGTCGGCTCATTCGTTGACGCGGCATCAGACACGCTGGTGTCAGATGCAGTTGACGCGTTTTTCACGCCCTTCCCCTGTGTCGTTTTTATTGAAGGGGCTTCTTTTAACATTTCAACCTGGTTGTCGCAAGGCGCAATAAGGACCCGCTGTGCCCGTGGCATTGCGTTTGTTCATAATTACAGTGAATTATTCTGGACGAAAAGGCATCGCAGGCCACAGAATGCGCTTTACTGTTTTTCTAACATTTTCAAACGGGTGAACCCGCTGTGTTTCAGCCACTCGTTTTTGAGCCAGGCTAGGCAACGACTGTCATGAATAAGATCATCAAACGACTGGAAATCGTCAAAAGCGCTATTGAACTGGAAGATGAGGAGATTATTTTCCAGCAGGTAGATCATCTGAAAAATGAGCCTATGTCAGTCTTGCCAGGCGCCATCGTTCAGGCGCTCGAAGCACGGCGCTTTAGTGATGCCCTACGTGAAATCACGGCCT
>NZ_SZWS01000018.1:328337-336083 GCF_005281245.1 Citrobacter sp. wls826 | reverse complement strand
CTGCAATCTCAACGGGCAGTCTCAACGTGGCAGGATCCTGCCATTGCCGCCAGTAAACTGGAACTAAAAGCGCTCGAAACACAGCTGCGTGACCTGATCGATAAGCGCAACACGCGCATTCAAATCCTCGATGATTTCAACGATCTGTATCATCTTCGCCTTGGGCCGCTGATGAGCCGGATCCTCGAGTTGCGTAAACAGCTCGCCGCCAGCGCCCAGCGCAAACAGGAAGCGGAGCGAAAACGCCGGGAACAAGACTATCAATCCTGCCAGCACTATATTTCCCAGGCTGTTGATCAACTGGCCAGGCTTAAGCAGCTCTGGATGAACCAGAATTCAGATTCGCGCGAATCGGTGGAAACACGTCAACGAATTCAGCAACAAACGGAGCTTATTACCGCCCTGCTGGCGGAGATTCGTGAGCTGGAAAACGACTTTTCTCGCCAGGACGACAGCGCAGCCCGTCAGGCACAGGAAGAAGCCAGCCATGAATATGATGAATATCAGGAGCAGCAGCAGGATGCGCAACATCGTTTTAGCCGTGACCAACGACTTTCTTCTGAAGAGCGTAATGAGTTAAAACGCCTGTGGCGTCAGGCCAGCCGTCTTTGTCATCCGGACGTGGTGGCGGACGATCTGAAAGAGAAAGCGCATCAGATGATGGTGCAGCTTAACCAGGCGCGCCAAAATGCCGACCTTGCTGCCGTTCGGGCGCTACTGACTCAATTGCAAAGCGGCCTCGAACCGATGATGGCGAGTGACCGATTGAACGATCTGCAGCATTTACGCAGCAAAATACAGCAGCTCAGAGAACAAATTAACGCTCTGCTCAAAGAGATTACCGAACTGGAAGCTGAGAACGCCTGGCGCCTTGCCACCTCCGTGACGGATAAAGAGGCTTACTTCTCCGATCAACAACGGGCGCTTACGGAAATCCGCAATACGCTGGAACAACAGGTGCAACAGGTTGAGCAGGAGCTGTTGGCGGGGTAAGCGCTATCAGCGATAGCAAGCAGAAAATACAACATCTTCAAGGGAGGTTTGAAGATTAAGCACCAAATGATAAAAATAGCACAAAATGCTTATCCATTAAGATAAGTCAGAGTTATCAACTTAAATACTCGAATTTTAGGTCGATAACTGCAAATAAGACAATATTTCTCTCTCCCACCGCTCTCCCTCTCTCTTTATCCTGGCCTTGATTAAGAATTCTCCTACCTGCCAATAGTCCCATTAAGAAGAATGGTTATCTGTTTGAAATATAAGATTTTTCATATAAATCCCCTCCAGTACAAATAGGAATACCCTGTCTTTATAGAAATGGCTGAAACATTATTCGCGTGATCCATAAGCGAAATCTATCAATCATTTACTCAGAGCTGAAATAAACGATTTATCTTAAATTTTAACAAAGTGTAATATCTACTTTAAGAATAGTTAATGATTCAAATTAATACAGAAAATATCTGTTGAATCTGCAATAAATAAGGATGCGTTCACACCAAAGAACGTCATACGAGATTTAATTAACATTTCATGCGTCGCAAGAAACTCTTTTTTTAGACTAAAAAAAGAGGCGACCGCCTGCACCAAAATTTCAAGGAGATCGTTATGTCTAAGGCTATTTTTTTGGGTGAATCAATTTATCCCTGGCTAGGCATGCGTGAAATCCTACGTGGTTCATCATTATATATTGATATCGCGTACTACTCCTCTCAGACGCTTTCTGCCGTCAACATAATCCCTTATGAAATGGATTGCATCATTATTAATCCTGACAACTCAGATTTTTTAAAATATGCCAGGATTATCCGCAACATGGCTTTACGCCCTGCCACAAAAATTATTGTTTTGGCAGATGAAGCTACTTTTTCTATTTTTCAAACCGTTTGCGGGAGGAACATGCTGTTCCTCGATCAAGACGCCAGCCTTGATCGGTTACTGCATGCCGTGACGTGCATATCACAAAACAAAAAACCAATTAATATCAAAGAAATAAATAACAAAATCACAGCAAACGAATTTAACGTAATGATGATGCTTGCCCGGGGTTGGTCATTGACTCAAATCGCTGGGGCATCACAAAAAAGTGAAAAAACCATCGGTGCGTACAAAAGCAACATTGCCAGAAAACTCGGGAAAAATAACTCCCGACTCAAGTACACCATTTCTCACTATAGCCAGCCGTAACTGACTTATTTAAGGACAATTATCACGGTTATTATTTAAAAGATTTTCTTTCGGCTCACTTTTTAATTCCGCATCGCACGGAAGGGAATCCTATTTCCAAAAATCTATTACCGGGTAGCACATCCGCGTGCCAACCATAGCCAACAACTCAATGTATTAACAATACACATAACAGGAATGTAGACGAGGGTTATATATGAACAAAGTTTACAGCATTATTTGGAACGCGGCGCTCGGTATCTGGGTGGTCGTTTCCGAATTAACCAAAGGAAAGAAAAAAAGCAGCTCACGTAAAACTGTCGCCGTACTGGCGGCCGGCGCATTAAGCGCTGCTTCAATGCAAGCTTCAGCAACTCCGATCATCGACATCGGTGAACATAATATTTTCGCCGACTACCAGACAGGTATTTCTGTTGGGGATTATGAGGGTGTCCACGACTACGGATTCTTATATGAAGATATCACTGCTGGTCAGGCGCTCAATATCAGCGGCGCGATCCCAACCATCAGTCCGGGTCAAAGTGGCGTTGTTGAATCAACGACCATCAGAGAGCTACTGCAAACCGGCAAAATCACCCTGCAGGCCACCAGCCCTGACCAGGGCGTAAAAACGATTACTACCGCCGAGGAGCTGGCGGAATACCTGACTTATAACCAATCATCAACGCCTTCGCAGAGCACAGAATTTGAGATTAACGACCCGGCGTTCCCCGGCGAAAAAACAACCATTAAAGTCTTTGATACCAACGCGTTAAGTAACTTTCTTACCGAATCACAGATTGGCGATTCGGCATTAAACACTTACGATCCGACGCAGTCTAAAATCTACAAACAATTTGGCATCGCGCTGGCGACAAACGGCTCCACGGCCAACCTGAATTTGGGCGACGACACGCTCAATGTACGCGCCAAAGCCAATACCATCGAATTACTGGCCAAAGACTCCTCCTTACTGGAGGCTCAGGACGCGGGTAGCCAGGTTTACTGGCAATCCGATAACTTTATAAAATTTAACGCCGCCCCGGTTATTCCTGAAAAAACCTTCGCCGGCTCAGCGCAAACCTCCGTGTTTGGCGATGATGTCACGCTCATGACCTACGGCTATGATACGGACGGCAAAGTCGTCGAAACGGGTGAGCGCACATTTAACATCACCAACACGCAGGAGTTGGCCGAATTTAACGACTGGCTGTTGGGCAATAGCAGCGACGCGGCGGAAAACCCGGAAGGCGAAAAAGTCAGCCAAATCCAACTGTGGCTGGAAGCGAATGAAGTCACTACCGTCACCGCAGCACAAACGAAGTATGCCGAGCTGATTGATGGTCTGATCAATTCCAGCAAGCCCTCAGACGTGCTCAGTTGGGATTACGACGTCTGGACAGACGGCTTATCGCATGCCAATAACGCGACCGCTGACCGCGGTGAGCTGCATGCTATTTACGCCAACGGCGCAGGCACCTCCGGCACCCTGAACAAAGATGCGATTCTTGCCGTTGACGGCAGTATTAATGGCGTCATGAAAGCCGTTGATGGCGGAGTTATCACAAACTTTGGCGAACTGAACGCATTACGAACGTCTACCGGGCAGAGCCTGGCGATTGGCATGCTGGCAAAAGACGCGACGGCAACCAACAACGGGATGATCAACTCCGGGCTGTTTATCGATAAAGACGGCAACCAAAACGTCAACAGCTATGGCGCATTTGGTATGCAAGGTCAAGGCACCAGTCAGATCGCTAACAACGGCATCATCAACCAGGCGATCACCACCGATAACTTTGGTACCGCTTCGGCAGCCGATCCCTGGAGCAAAGACGTCCCCGCATCTTCGCTGACGCTGGCGATTGGTATGCAATTGTCTGACGATGCGCAAGGGGTCAACAATGGCGAGATTAACGTCGTAGACGGACGTAAAAGCGGTACATCCTTTGCCAGCGGCACCGCTTATGGCGTAGAAGTCGCCGGGAATGCCACCTTTACCAACGCTCAGAATGCCTCTATTTATCTTGGTCGCGACGCAAGCGATCCGGCTAAAGATGTCACCATGGCAGGCGGTTCCAGCCTGAGCGCCGGTATTATGATCAAGAGCGCCAAAGAGGTGATTAACAACGGCCTTATCACGCTGGGAACCGGCGTCCGTAACGCCGCAGGGATTTTGGTCGGAAATGCCACGGGCAACGTCCTCAATACCGGCAATATCGTGATCAATGGCGGTTCTAAAGGGGGCAGCAGTAAAAACTACGGCATCTCCGTACACGACAGCGGCGCAGAAAATAATCAGGAAATCCGTAACGACGGCAAGATTAACGTGAATGGCACCAACAACGTAGGGATCCACGTTAGCGCCAATAACAAAAATGCCGAAGTCACCACCAGCGCTGCAGGCTCTATCGTGGTGGACGGTGAAGGCGGCGTCGGTAACCGTAACTACGCCATCTGGGCGGAAGGTGGCGCCAACGGTCAGGCAGTGGTCAACGTCTATTCCAATATTACGCTGGATAAAGCCGGTAACATCGGCGTCCACGTGCGTGATAATGCCATCGCTAACGTTGACAGCTTAAGTAGCCCCTCATTTAACAGCACCGATCAGATTGGTTATTACCTGTATGGTAAGGGCGCTACCGCCAATATTGGTCAGGCGGTGATGAATGACAACGGTCAGGATCGCACCACCATTTTCCGTATCGCCAATGGCGCATTGCTGGCCGGTAATACCACTAACCCGAAAGATCAGTCCACCTCCAACCTGGATTTGACTCTCAGCGGTAACAATTCCGTGGGCGTTCTCGCCACTGGCGCAGGCAGTAGCGTAGATACCGGTGAAGCAACGTTTACCGTTAAGGGCACTGACTCTGCGGCGCTGGTTATCGAAGGCGGCGCGAAAGGGACCATCAGCGATAAAACCACCATCAATTTAACCGGTGAAAGAACCGTTGCCGGGGTTGTGGATGGTCAGGCGCATCAGTTGAATGGTAATACGCAGGGCAATGCCACGAGCACGACCCTCACCTCAAACGCGAAGATCACCTCTGAAGCCAGCGGCAACAAGGTAATCGCCTATGTGGCGAGGAATCTGGGCAACCTGATCCTCGATACCAAATCGATTATTGATCTGGCCAGCGTCGACAGCATCGGTGTCGATGTTCAAAAAGGCGGTAGCTTAACCAATAACTCCTCCCTCGCCCTGCATGTCAGCAACGGCATCGGCGTACGCGCCTCAGGCTCCAGCGCGCAGATTAATAAGCTGGGCAAAATTCAGGTTGATGATGGCACCGCTGGCGTTCTGTTGACCCAAGGGGCAAGCCTGCTGATTAACGGTATGACTGGCGACAGCATTACCACCGATGGCTCCGCTGACGGCATTCGCCTGGCCGAAGGCGCTGGCGCTCTGGCCGCGCAAAGCGTGATGATCCGCGCTGATGGTACCGGTGCCGGTATTCAAAACGATGCCAACAACACCAATATCACGCTGCGTGATGTCACCATCGACTCCAACGATGGCCCAGGGATCCGCACCAGCGTGGCGCTGACCATGAACGATGGGCTGAACAATATCCTCAACGTCAACGGTAAAGGTACCGGCTTCGCCTTTGAACAACGTAATGGCGACGCGGTGACGGGTAATCTAACCATCGGCAAAGGCTATACCATTGAGGTACTCAACAGCGAAGGCAGCGGTATCCGCGCCAATACGGACGGTCGTATCACCACCAATGCCGACATCAACGTGCATGACAGCGCAGGTGGTTCTGCAATCATCGCGAAAAACGTTAGCGCATTGACCAACAGCGGCAAGATTATCTCTGCCAGCACCACCTCACCAGTAATAGACGCCAGCGGCGACAGCAGTAAAGCCATTACCAACACGGGAACCCTGCAGGCCATCAACGACTCGGCCGTGGCAGTTCAGTCTGGTAAAGGCAATGACACCATCGATATCAGCGGCGGTGTGACCAGCGGCGTAATCAACACCGGTGAAGGTACGGATACCTTCAACTGGCGTAGCGGCTCTTATGCTGGCGAAGTGAATTTCGCGGGTACTGGCGGTAACAATAAAGCCAACATTGGCAATGTGACGCTGGATAAAACGCGCCACATCCTTACCGCAGCGGGAACGGGCAACGCCCTCACCTTCACTGATACAAAAGGTGCGAAGATTGGTACGCTGGCTAGCGACAACCTGAATACCGGTACCAACATTGGCACTGGCTGGGATTCACTGACCATCAGCGGGTCAAATGCAGATGTACGCATCGTTGAAAACCTGAATCTGGCGAGCGAAACCCTTGCTGTAAACAATGGCGCCACGCTGCGTACCGGCGACCACGTCGAACCAACCAGCACTGCCGCAAGCATTGGCGATTACAATGTCACCACCCAGGGCGCAGACAGCAAGGTTATCTTCGATA
The DNA here is from genome assembly GCF_005281245.1 of Citrobacter sp. wls826. Classification (NCBI taxonomy): domain Bacteria; kingdom Pseudomonadati; phylum Pseudomonadota; class Gammaproteobacteria; order Enterobacterales; family Enterobacteriaceae; genus Citrobacter; species Citrobacter sp. wls826. The sequence continues at coordinate 329,484 of NZ_SZWS01000018.1, read as the reverse complement.
CTCAGGGGGATACCTCAACAGCACAGATCTATCGCGGCATCATCAGCGGCGACGGGAAATTTGAACGTGCGGCGGGCGGTACCACGGTATTTACCGCCAACAATAGCTACACCGGCTCTACCACCATTGATCAAACCGGTACGCTGCAGTTAGGTGACGGTGGAAATGAAGGCGAAGTGAGCGCCGTCTCTGACATCATCGACAACGGCGTATTGGCGATTAATCGCGCCAACACCGTGCTGCTCAACGGTGTGATCTCCGGTATCGGCGCGCTACAGCAAATCGGCGGCGGCATTACCCGTCTGAACGGTAACAATACCTATACCGGCAACACCACCGTTACCAACGGCACGTTGCTGGTGAATGGCGATCAAAGCGCGGCGCGCGGCGTCACCACCGTCAGCGGTACGTCCACACTTGGCGGTAAGGGCATTATCGGCGGCAACGTGCTGATGAACGATGCCACAACCATCAGCGCCGGTGACGGCGGTGCGGGTACGCTATCTGTTAACGGTAATCTGCAGCTTGGCAGCAAAACGACCTCCGCTTTCGAACTGGGGCAGGCCTTTACGCCAGGCGGTGCGCTAAACGATCTGGTGAACGTGGCAGGCGATCTGCAACTGGACGGGACCCTGGATGTTACCACTTCGCAAGGCGGTAACTTCGGACCGGGCGTGTACCGTATCTATAATTACGGCGGTACGCTGGATAACCAGACGCTGGAGCTGGGCGCAATACCGGACAGTCAGGATAAGAGCAATATTTTTGTCCAGACCTCTATCGACAAACAGGTCAACCTGGTGAACGCCAACGGCGTTACCCTGCAATTCTGGGACGGGGCGACGGTAAGTCAGAGCCACGGCGCGTCGGGCATTGAGGGCGACAGCAAAATTGACGGTGGCGATGGCAAATGGATGGCGATCGGCAGTCAGGGTGATAACAACTGGACCACGGCAACGGGCGAAGGTAACGCACCTTGGGCGCAGAAGTCCTTTGCCGTCTTCACCACCAAAGGTGGCACCGTTACCGTGGATAACGCCGCAGGAGAAGTTAACTTCTCCGGGGCACAGTTTGACGCCGATGGCTATGTCGTTAAAGGCGACGCACTTAACGCTTATGCCACCACGGAAAACGCGACCCACGCCGG
>NZ_SZWS01000018.1:321520-328305 GCF_005281245.1 Citrobacter sp. wls826 | reverse complement strand
CGGGAACCGGTGAACTGCTGCTGCGCGTTGGCGCGGGTGGCGCGGGGCAAAACTATACCGCGACCATTGAGTCCGTCATCCGCGAAGCCAGCACGACTGACAAGCTGACGCTGGTGAAAACCGACCTTGGCCGTCTGATCCTCAGCGGTGATAACGCGTATCGCGGCGGCACACGCATTGATGGCGGTACGTTGCAGATTTCCGCCGACAGCAACCTCGGTCAGAGCGGAACCGACCTGGCTATCAACAACGGCTCCACGCTGCAGATGGGCGCGGACCTGACCAGCAATCGCACCATTGCGCTGGGCGCGAATGATAACGCGGCGGTGTTTGACCTCAATTCACATAACTTCACGCCAACCGGTGAGATTACCGGCGACGGTAAACTGAAAGTCACCAGCAGCTCAAGCGATGCGGGCAGTACTCTGTCGCTCAATCGCGCGAACAGCTATAAAGGCGACACAGAAATTGCCGGTACCGGAAATGCCAACAATGTGACGGTCAACGTCAGCAAAACCGGGGCCTTTGGTAGCAATGAAAACAGCACCGTGAACGTCAATAACGGGGCGACGCTCAATGTCAGCGGAACAGAGACCAGCCTGAAATCCCTGACCATGAACATCGCCGATAGCCTGTTAACACTGGCGGATAACGTCACCGCCGCGAGCGCAAAACTGAACCTGACGGGCACAGCGAAAGCGCTGTTAACCGATAACGCCACCGCGGGCGAGGCGACGGTTAACGTGTCAAAAGACAGTACGTTGGCGCTGGAAGAAAACGCCAGCGGTGGTTCTGCTAGCGTGAATAACAGCGGACTGATGACCTTTGCGGACCAGGCGTTAGCAGAGAATACTGTCGTTAAAAACCTGGCAGGCGGCAAGGTCGATATCAGCGCAGTCGACAGCGCTACATCTATCGGCTCGTTGTCCGGCGCGGGGAATGTCGAACTGGGCAATAAAGAGTTGTCGCTGGGTAATCTGCATCTTGATGACACCATCAGCGGCATTATCAGCGGCAACGATGGCAGCCTGGTGAAAATCGGTGACGGCACGTTAACGCTGACCGGCGATAACACCTGGACCGGCACCACGGACGTCAATGAAGGCGTACTGCTGGTCAACGGTAATCAGTCTGCCGCGACCGGTCAGGTGACGGTGAAATCTGGGGCAACGCTCGGCGGGAACGGTATTATCGGCGGCGCGGTTGATGTACTGGATGACGGCCATATTACCGCGGGTGCGGCCATCAACAGCGTGGGTAAACTGACTACCGGTTCACTGACGCTCAGCGATAACGCACAGCTTGATTACCAGTTTGGTCAGGCCTATACCCCAGGCGGAGCCTTCAATGACCTGATAGATGTGAATGGCGATCTGACGCTCGATGGTAAGCTCAATATCCAGACCTCTCCAGGCGGAAGCTTTGACGTTGGTGTTTACCGCGTCATCAACTACACCGGCACATTAACCAACAATGTGATGGACATTGCCGACGCGCCGGAAGCTGCGGACAGCCTGTACGTACAAACCTCGGTTAATAACCAGGTTAACCTGGTTAACCATGCCGGGCTGACGCTGCGCTTCTGGGACGGCACCGGCGGTGAGAATGGCGAGCTGAAAAACAACGGCGTCATCAACGGCGGCGACGGTATCTGGCAATCCAGCCAGGGTAATGACAACTGGACAACGGATGAATCAACGCCAGAAGGCGCGCTGAATGCACCGTTTACCGATGCCGCGTTCGCCGTCTTCCAGGGTGAAGCGGGCAATGTAACCGTCGATAACAGCAAAGGCGACGTCATCATCAGTGGCGCACAGTTCGCCACCGATGGTTATCGCGTGGGCGGTGAAGCCATTACCACCGATACGGCTAATACGCTGATTCGCGTCGGCGATGGCACAGTAGACGGCGCTAACTACACCGCGACTATCGACAGCGTGATCCGCGGCACCGGCGGCCTGAATAAAGGCGACCTCGGTACGCTCATCCTCACTGGCGACAATACTTACAGCGGTGGAACCACCATCACCTCAGGTACGCTGCAGGTGGCGGGTGATACCAACCTTGGCGCACCAGAGACGGGAATTACCTTTAATGGTGGTACGCTGAAATATGGTGAAGCGTTTGATACCGCTCGTCAGGTGACTCTGGAATCCGGCGGCGGCACATTCGACACCAACGGACATAACGTTTCTCTGCTGACGGAAGTCGAAGGTAACGGTCAGTTGACCAAAACTGGTAAAGGCTCCCTCACCCTGACGCTGGATAACACCTACACCGGTGGCACCACCATCGAGCAAGGCGTTTTACAGCTGGGTAACGGCGGTGATATCGGCAGCATTCAGGGGGATATCGTTGATAACGGCGTACTCAACGTCAATCGTGGCGATACCCTGGCGCTGACCGGTAATATCAGCGGCGAAGGCCAACTGCATCAAACCGGCAGCGGTGTTACGGAGTTGCATGGTGAAAACAGCTACAGCGGCGCAACGCTGATTGCCAACGGTGTACTGCAGGCGGGTAATACCAACACTCTGAGTAGCGCATCACACCACTACGTTGTCGCTGACACCACCCTCAACACGCAAGGTTACAACCAGACGGTAGCGGGACTGAGCAACGGCGGCGATGTTTCACTCATCGGCCAGCAGACTGGCACAACGTTAACCGTCAAAGGGGATTACACCGGCGAAAAAGGGACTATCAACATGGCGGCCACACAAAATGGCAGCGGCGCAGGCATTGCCGACCGTCTGATTATCGATGGCGGTAAAGCCAGCGGTAGTACGCTATTGGATGTCGATGGTTCTGGTCTCGGCGCACCAACTATTGGTGATGGTATCGAAGTGGTAACCGCGCTCAATGGCGCAACCACTACGGCACAAACGTCACGAGACGCCTTCCATCTTGCCGCCGATCGTATGGCAGCAGGCGCATTTGAGTATCAACTGCATGCGGGTAACGCTCAGGGTCAGGGTGAAAACTGGTATCTGAGAAGCGAATATCGTCCAGAAACTATGCTGTATTCTGGTCTCGCCAGCGTCGTTCGTCAGGGCGACATCAGCCTGTTAGGCAACATGCACCAGCGTATGGGTGACGAGGTTAAACCAGGTATTGATGAAGACAATCGCGCCTGGGCAAGAATGATTGGCTACTCCGGTAAAACCAAACTGGATGATGCGGCTGGAACGCAAACCAGCTCCCACACCATGGGGATTCAGGTTGGCGTCGATATGTATGCCAACGAAAGCTGGAAAGCCGGGATGTATACCAGCATTCTTGATATCGACAGCAACGTGAAAGGCACGAAGACAGGCAGCGACGGCAAAGGCGGCAACATCGACGACAACGCGTTTTATGTCGGCGGCTACGCCACCTGGTTCTCAGGCGACGGAATGTATGTTGATAACGTCCTGCAATACGGTAACCATAAATCCCGCCTGGCGGCGACCGGTAACAACGGCTCGTATACCGTCAGAGGCAACACGCTGACGGCGTCGACAGAAGTGGGTAAATCGTTCCGTTTAGGTGCCAGCGCATGGAGTCTGGAACCTCAGGCTCAGTTGATCTATCAATACAGCGACTTTGATAACGGGCGGCTTGATGGTGTGACCCAAACGAAAGTGAAAATGGATACCGCGGATTCCTTTACCGCCCGTCTGGGCGTGCGTCTGGTCGCTGACTATGACACCAACCATGGCAAATTCCAGCCTTACGGCAGGGTCAACGTCTGGCAGGGTCTGGGTTCAAAAGACAAAACGCACTTTAGCAATGCGGTAGCCACCACCACGCTTGAGTCTTCACAACAGTACTCCAGCACTGAAGTTGCAGCCGGTCTGTCATGGTCTATCGACAGAAACCTGCAGGTTTACGGAGAACTGGGTACGCAATTTAGCAACGGTGGCAGTAAGTCGCAGGTTGAAGCGCCGGTTAATGCATCAATTGGCTTTAAGAAATCGTTCTAAGCTGACATAAACTCGCTAGCCCTCTGTTTAACAGGGGGCTTTTTTTTGCCTGTCCCGGATACAAAGCTACCTGATGCGCTTAACGTATCAGGCCTACGGACTTATTTTTATAGGCAGGAAAAGCGCGGGAGCGGCCCTCTGGCAACGCGAAACAATCGAGGTTCAGGGGAACAACAGAGAGGGAGAAGATTAAGGATTATACTGCGTCAGGAGTAACGGGATCTCTTCTGCCAACACCGGGGGAGAAATGAAAAAGCCTTGAATTTTGTCACAACCAATCTGCATCAGCCGGTCCAGTTCGGACTGAGTTTCCACCCCTTCAGCAAGAACTTCAATACCAAAATTGTGCGCCAGTGAAATTATACCCTCAACAATCTTTGTTGAGCGGGTATCGGGTTCAATGCCGGCGATAAATTCCTTATCAATTTTTAAGGTATCAAAAGGATATTTCAACAGATAGTTAAGATTGGCGTGGCCGGTTCCAAAATCATCAAGGGCAATTTTGACCCCTATCGCCTTCAGCTCCGTCATATTTTTAGCCGCGACCTGACTGTCGCACAGCGGCGACGTTTCCGTGACCTCTATCTGGCATCGATGGGGCGGGAGACCACATACAGTAAGGTTTTTTCTGACGCGTTGGGGTAACAGCGGATCGCAGAATTCAAGCGCGGAAATATTGACGGACAATACAAGGGGCTCTGGCCAACGGGTTGCCACATCCCAGGGAGTGTGGGTAACCATATCTTCAATTGACATGATATTGCCGCTGTCTTCCAGCAAGGTAATAAAAACATCGGGAGAGATCATCCCCATCTGGGGGCTATTCCAACGCATTAATGCTTCAAACCCGCTAATACGCTGATTACGCAAATTAAAAATTGGTTGATAAACCATATAAAGCTGACTGGTATTCAATGCCTTTTCAAGCGCGGTTAACACCTCACTAGAATTAAACATTCCTCTCTCCCTCAACAAATCATAAAAATTAAAAACCAGTCAATATCACTCCCGAATTGTATCTACTATTAGGTGTGTTACATCAGAATAGAATGGCCAGGTTAGGGTAAAAAAGACATACGATGGGTAAATCTGACAATTAATTTATTTAATTCCGAGGTATTGGTCAGTCCCAGCTTGGTGACGACCCTCATTTTATGCGCCTGGATAGTTTTATAATTCAGGCTGACTAACTCTGAAATTTCTCTGGCGGTATATCCGTTTACCAATAAATTCAGAATCTGCTGCTCTCTCTCGGTTAATCTTTTCTGTGAGCGATACAGCCGGGGATTCCATTTCCCGGCCGTTAACGACGCCAGTTGACCGAAATCGCGCAGTGAAGATTTCTCCGTCAAAACTATCGTTTTTTCAACATATAATAACTCTACACATAATTTCGCCACCAAACTATCAGCAATAATTACCACGACATTATTATAAAACTTGAAGCGGTTTTTATTCAAAAACTGCACGATAGCTGAACATGGTTGTTCGTTATCAATGATATTAAAAACCATGGTTTGATGCTGGCATAATGATGACTGATGCAACATATCCTCAAACTGGAATGTTTGTATCGGTACATGTTTGCTTGTCAGGTAGGCGAACAAACCGTTGCCCACAAAATTATCACTGCCACACATCAACATCCTGTTCATCGCTCCTTATCAGCATCAAATCTTGTTACTCATTAAAAATTTAATAATAATCTTCTCGACCTCTGCCTCTTCACGACGATTTTTAAAATCGAACTCACATGAGATCTGATGACAGGCATACAATTGATTATCCTCATCAAATTCATTGATCATGACGACATCGATCACTTTCAAATCCAGCTGTAAACTGCCAAACGTATCAAAATCCAGCGCGGCATTTTTAATCACCGCATCTTTATAGAGAAAACGGGAGTTCACATCTTTAACAATTAATGCACAACCGCCCTGCGAGATGTTTTTAATCTTCAGAGAGTAGTTTTCTCCGTTTTTGTAACGACCAAAACAGAAAAAGTCGTAACCCTTCAGGAAGGAAAAACGCTGATTTTGTCGCTGCTGGGCAAAGAAAATCATATCCGGGATGAAGTAGGATAATCCTGCTTGTGCACCTGCTGATAAGGTTTGTTCGAATCTGGCACTAAATTTTACAATCCCACTTTCACTGTGCAGGATAAAGTACTGGACCTTTTCAGGAACAATGTCTTCGTGTCCGGAGATGACAAACCGCTCGAAATCAATCTTCTCTAACTGCGTGATAACACTATGGTTTTCACATAAAACTTCAAGTTTCGTTTTCTTGTGCAACTCTTCACGAAGGGTAGCGATGATTTCAAACTTGTTGTCCTTTGCTAATCCAAAGCTCATTCTAAAACCCTTATTTCCATATTTAAGATATGTCTCGCTTTTGGTTACTCACAAAACGCGAGATCAGCATCCACCCCTGGTGCTTAATTACCATAGTGGATTCCATGTCGAACAGTTGGTTAAAAATTAAGTTTTTAACTATCTTTAGCCATTTATTGATACGTAAAAACATTTAATCAAAGTTAATTCTAGCTGAAGCCATGCCTAAAACCACATGAAGTTGTTGGCTAACTATAACAAAAGAGAATAATAAAATTTTTTGAAATGTCATTTTGAGATAACAAATAGCAAGAACTACACAGAAAAAAATAGTGGGAAATGAATGGGTTTTGATGGAAGGACCACGCAGTATGCGGACTGGCGTGCTATCGCAAGAAGAAGAAAAAATGCTTACTGCACTATATCATTAACCAGGAATATAGCTCCGACTAGTAATTGTGAAAAAGTGAATAATTATATTTCA
>NZ_SZWS01000018.1:301838-321461 GCF_005281245.1 Citrobacter sp. wls826 | reverse complement strand
AAAAAGGCCAGCATCCTGCTGGCCCGGTAATTACCGAATCGAACTATAGAGGCTTACTGTCTTACAGAGGGTACAACGTTAAAAATTCAATACTTTTGCTTAATAATTGATCGCGATGAATCTGCGATGATCATCACCGCTCCCGCCAGCATTAATGTGTCTTTCAACACCAGACGCCCGGCTCCGGACAAGTACGGAAAACCGTGGTGCAAATCGCCCAGTGGCATCACCCATGCTTCCGGTGTGGTAATTAAAAATGATAACGTCACAATCGGAGTAGCAAATGCCAGTACGCCACCAATTAATCCCAACCAACGGCTAACAGGATTAGCCAGCACCAGCAATGCGATCAGCACTTCGACTACGCCCAGACCATTGGAGAACGTATAGGTGTTATTCGCCTTCTGCCATTCCCGCTCCTGCGGTTTAAACTCACCTTCGTGGGTTAAATGCTGCTTATATTCTTCTGGATGTTCATAAAAAAATGACATTACCGGACTATTGGCAACAAATGGCGTAATACTATCGGCTTCGTAAGGTACAAATTTCAATAAGCCAATCCAGATAAAAACAATGGCAATACTCAGGCGAATCAATGTTAATCCAATTCTATCGCCCTTGCTGAGTAAACGCAGATACTTTTCCATTCAGACTCTCCTCACTTGTACAAAATTGCGGTTGCGTGAGTGCTGCTATCAATGCGCATTGAGGTAATTTTCCAGGAAGTTGCCTTCTTTTCCTGCGCCAGCCTGGCGATTGCATGTTCAACAACAGAAGGTGCAGCGGCAATTGCCGACACGCTGACGCGGGCTACTTCGACCGGCTGCTGTGCCAGTGCAGAAAATGTCACCGGCGCAGTCAGTAAAGCAGTCAACAATAATGAAGTTTTAAGCATGTTCATTTCTATTTCCATTAACTAGTGATTTCACTCGTAATAGAATAAAACATTGCTGCTTATCTTATTTCCTCCATAACGCCAGAATAACTGTTCATGAGTATTTCTTTATATATGATAAAAAAAAGCCCCACACAGGTGGGGCAATCATGCAGGCTATATTATTATTTTATAAGAGAGAAGAGATCGTTCAGTGATTCGCTCATGCTCGGATGAGTAAATATTTGATCGCGCAATGTCGTGTAAGGTAAACCAGCATCCATAACGGTTTTAATGATATTAATCATCTCATGAGAATCCACGCACAGCAGCGATACGCCTAATATCTGTTTCGTTTCGCGATTTACCACCGCTTTAAGTACGCCACGCGTGTCATTCATCACCCGTGCACGCGGGATAGCCGCGACAGGCAGGGTGACAACCTGGACCGCCGCGCCGCTGGCGCGAGCTTGTTCTTCTGTCATCCCCACGCGGGAAAGCGGCGGCGTCATAAAAACAGAATACGGTACGTTTTGGCGATCGCCGGTGTTACGTAATCCCTCGCCTGACAGGTTGTCGCGCACAATACGGAAATCATCCAGCGAGATATAGGTAAATTGTAACCCCCCCGTCACATCGCCCATGGCCCAGATATTGTCTGCCGAAGTACGCAGATATTTATTCACCACAATGGCACCGCGCTCGTTGACATCCACACCCGCATTCTGCAACTGCAGATTTTCAGTTGCCGGTTTGCGACCTGATGCCACCAGTAGCGCATCCACAGTCTGGACGCCTTCCGGCATTTGCACCTGCACCGCGCCGTCATGGGACGAAACCGCCTGTACCCTGGCACTGAGGATAATCTCAACCCCTTTGTCGCGTAAAATGTTGGCGATAGCGTCGGCAATATCCCGATCTTCGCGGGCTAAAAACAGTGGGGCGGCTTCATAAATGGTGACCTTACTGCCAAAGTTGGCAAACATTGATGCGAATTCAATACCAATATAACCGCCGCCCAAAATCCCCAAACGTTCTGGACGTTGCGTCAAACTTAACAACCCGGTGCTGTCAAACACGCCCGGTGTAGTCATTAACCCTGCCACGTTTGGCATCGTTGCCTGTGCGCCGGTATTAATAAAGATCTTTTCGCCGCTTAGTTCAATCGCGCCTGTTGGCTGCACGACCCGCACCGTATGGTTATCAATGAATTCAGCACGACCCTCAATCACATCTACATTTTCCAGATCGGCAAGATTATGGAAGTTTTTATCACGCAGAAAGCTGACAACGGAGGCCTTACGCTGCATCGCCGCAGCAAAGTCATGCTGAAGTTCAGCATCGTGTACCAGGGTTTTGGTGGGAATGCAGCCGATATTGATACATGTCCCGCCATACATGGTGTTTGACTGTTCAATAATCGCCACTCGCCAGCCCGTTTTCGCCAGGGTAGCCGCCAGCGTTTTACCCGCTTTGCCAAATCCGATAATAATCGCCTGATACTGATTCATGCTGTCTCTCCACCATGTCACTGTTCGTTTGTTGAACTGAAGTATAGGTTTAACGATGCATGAACAATGTATCCATATCGCGCAAATTACTGTCAAATCGTCTAAACAACTACTATCTCTCTTCCACTCAATTCATCGAGACAATAAACTAACAGTATAAATTTATTTAAGAAATAATGAGTAGCAGCGTTACTTCATCTCGACAAGCATCAACAAGAACTGCTCAGGAGTCTTTATGGATGCACTTAGCCGATTACTTATGCTTAACGACCCGCAGGGCTCGATTGATCAAAACTGCCTGCTGAGCAGGGACTGGCAACTGCCGCACGCGGCGGGTGAGCTGTCCGTTATCCGCTGGCATACGGTAACCCAGGGGTTTGCTCAACTGGATATGCCAGACGGAACGTCTTCTACGTTACGCCCTGGAACAATAGTCATTCTGCCTCAAAACTCCGCGCATCGGCTGTGCCAGACAGGGGAAGAACAAACGCATATTGTCTGCGGAAGCCTGCGATTGCAGGCTTCTTCACGCTATTTTTTAACCGCCCTTCCGGAAGTATTAATACTGGCACCAGAAGATAACAGTCCCATTAGCCACTGGCTGAAGGCCATGATTGCGCTGATGCAGCAGGAATACATCAACGATCTGCCTGGCTCCAACATCGTTTGCAGCCAGCAATGCGCTACGCTGTTCGCGTTAGCCGTTCGCGAGTGGCTAGCCGAGCCGACACCCGCTAAAAATGTGCTGAATTTACTGCTGCACCCAAGGCTGGGTGCCGTTGTCTTCATGATGCTGGAGTCACCGGCTTTTCCCTGGACTGTCGAAGAACTGGCAAAGCGTGCCCATATGTCGCGGGCCAGCTTTGCGCAGCTATTTCGTGAAGTCTCAAACGCCACGCCGCTGGCGGTGTTAACCGAGCTACGCCTGCAATTCGCCGCCCAGATGCTGTCACGCGGATCGCAGCCGTTGATCGTTATTGCCGAGTCGGTGGGTTACTCCAGCGAATCGTCGTTTCACAAAGTCTTTTTACGGGGATTTGGCTGCACGCCGGGCGAGTACCGAAAACGCGTGAAAGCGCTGGCGGCATAACGCACCGCCTGCTGCGGCAACAAAACCGACGCAGGCGAGCGCTTCAAGGCATTACTTTTGGCTGCGATGCCTGTGCAGCCACATCAGCTTATAAGCTGCCGGAATAATAAACAGCGACAGCAATGGCGCGGTAATCATGCCGCCAATCATCGGCGCGGCAATGCGGCTCATCACTTCTGAGCCCGCCCCTGTCCCCCACAAGATTGGCAACAGGCCCGCGATAATCACCGCCACGGTCATCGCTTTCGGACGCACGCGCAGCACCGCGCCGTGATACAACGCTTCATCCAGCTTATCCGCCGTAAAGGTTTGCGGATTTTCCAGCGCAGGCTCGGCTTCAATAGCATGGCGCAAGTACATCAGCATCACTACGCCAAACTCCGCGGCAACACCGGCCAGGGCGATAAACCCGGTTCCGGTCGCAACCGACATATGGAACCCCATCCAGTAGAGAAACCAGATCCCCCCTACCAGCGCAAAGGGCACGCTGGTGATAATCAGCAGCGCTTCACCAAAGCGACGGAAAGCCAGATAAAGCAGGACAAAGATAATCATCAGCGTCATCGGCACCATCAGTTTGAGCTTATGGCTGGCGCGTTCAAGCAGCTCGAACTGCCCGGAAAACGCCACGCTGGTCCCCGGCTTTAACTGCACGTTTTCAGCGATCGCTTTTTTCAGATCGTTCACCACCGAAACCATGTCACGGTCGCGGGCGTCGATATAAATCCAACTGGTGGGTCGCGCATCTTCGGTTTTCAACATCGACGGACCAGAAACCACTGTCACATCTGCAACATCAGCCAGCGTGATTTGCTGCTTCATGGGCGTCAGAATAGGCAGATTACGCAGCGCTTCCGGGCTATCACGATAGCTCTGCGCATAGCGAAGGTTAATCGGATAACGTGCAATCCCTTCCACCGTTTCGCCCACCATCGCGCCTCCTACCGCGGAGGTGACAAACAACTGTACCGCGCCAACGGTCATACCGTAGCGGGCTGCTTTCTCCCGATTAATGTCCACATTAATATAGCGCCCGCCCACCAGCCGCTCAGCCAGCGCCGAAGCGACGCCCGGCACGGTTCTGGCTACCTCTTCGATTTGTTCCGCCGTGGCGTCGATATCAGCCAGAACGTTACCTGACACCTTTATCCCAATCGGGCTTTTGATGCCGGTAGAAAGCATGTCGATACGGTTACGAATAGGCGGAACCCACAGATTCGCCAGCCCTGGCAAGCGCACGGTTTTGTCGAGTTCGGCGATGATTTTGTCCATCGTCATCCCCGGACGCCACTGATCCTGCGGCTTCAGTTGGATCGTTGTTTCGACCATTTCCAGCGGCGCGGAATCCGTTGCGGTTTCCGCCTTACCGGTTTTACCAAACACACGAGCCACTTCCGGAACGGTCATGATCAGCTTGTCGGTTTTTTGCAGCATATCCGCCGCCTGCGCCGCCGAAATTCCCGGCAGGGTTGAAGGCATATACAGTAGATCGCCTTCGTTAATCTGCGGCAGGAATTCACCACCGACTTTATTCAGCGGGTAGATAACCGTCAGTATCGAAAGCACCGCCACCAGCAGGGTGGTTTTAGGCCAATGCAGCACCTTCAACAACAACGGATGATAAATACGGATCAGGAAACGGTTAAGCGGGTTACTGCTTTCCGCCGGTATTTTGCCACGGATCCAGAACCCCATCAGGATCGGAATGACGACAATAGCCAGAAACGCCGCGCCTGCCATGGCATACGTTTTCGTGAACGCCAGCGGGCCGAACAGTCGCCCCTCTTGCCCCTCGAGCGTGAAAATAGGGATAAACGACAGGGTGATAATCAGCAAGCTGATGAACAATGCCGGGCCGACCTCTACCGAGGCATCGGTAATAACCTTCCAGCGCGTTGCGTTATCCAGTTTTTCATCCGGATGCTGATGTCCCCACTCTTCGAGCCGCTTATGGGCGTTTTCAATCATCACGATCGCGGCATCGACCATCGCCCCGACGGCAATGGCAATGCCCCCAAGCGACATGATATTGGCGTTCAGCCCCTGGAAATGCATCACGATAAACGCGATACACAGTCCCAGCGGCAGGGAAATAATCGCTACCAGCGCCGAACGCAGATGCCACAGGAACAGCGCACACACCAGCGCAACAACGATAAACTCTTCCAGCAGCTTATAGCTCAGGTTATCAATAGCGCGATCGATGAGCTGACTGCGATCGTATGTTGTAACTACCTCAACGCCTTCCGGCAGGCTGCTTTTCAGCGTGTCGAGTTTGGCTTTGACGGCGGAGATCACTTCACGCGCATTTTTACCGGAACGCAGAATTACCACCCCGCCCGCCACTTCGCCTTCACCATTCAGTTCGGCGATCCCACGGCGCATTTCTGGCCCAATTTGCACACGCGCGACATCGCGCAGGTAAACAGGTACACCGTCGGCCCCTGTTTTCAGGACGATATTATTGAAGTCATCAAGCGTTTGTAGATACCCACTGGCGCGGACCATATATTCCGCTTCAGCCATCTCTACAGACGAGCCGCCCGCCTCCTGATTCGACGTATCCAGTGCAGATTTCACTTCCGCCAGGCTGATGCCATATTGCGTCAGCTTCATCGGGTCGATAACAACCTGGTACTGTTTAACCACGCCGCCTACCGAGGCCACCTCTGCCACGTTCGGAATCGTTTTTAACTCATACTTTAAAAACCAGTCCTGAAGAGTACGTAACTCTGCCAGATCGTGTTTACCGCTGCGATCGACCAGCGCATATTCAAAGATCCAGCCGACGCCCGTGGCGTCCGGTCCCATCTCCGCACTGACCCCTGCCGGTAATTTCCCCTGAACCTGGTTGAGATACTCCAGTACGCGCGAGCGCGCCCAGTAAGGATCGGTGCCATCTTCGAAAATGACGTACACATAGGAATCACCAAACTGCGAGAAACCACGCACGGTCTTCGCGCCCGGTACCGACAGCATGGTGGTGGTCAGCGGGTAAGTCACCTGATTTTCAACGATTTGCGGTGCCTGCCCTGGATAGCTGGTTTTGACGATCACCTGAACATCAGAGAGATCGGGCAACGCATCAACCGGGGTATTAATGATAGTCCAGGTTCCCCAGATACTGAGAAACAGCGCCCCCATCATCACCAGAAAACGGTTTGCCACCGAACGGCGGATAATCCATTCAATCATTTATCATGTCCTCAGTGTGAATGGGTCGCCTGGGCTGGCTTTGCGGATGCGTCTTGCGCACCACTGTTCTGCGCGCGCATACGGTCCAGTGCGCCAGAGATATTCGCCTCGGAATCAATCAGGAACAGACCACTGGACACCACTTTTTCACCTTCAGTCAGGCCTGAGCGGATAGCCGTCAGCCCTTGAGATTCATGGAATACCGCAACCTGCTTCGGTACAAATCGACCTTCGTTATCGACGGTGATCACCCGTTGCTCGGTGCCTGTATCAATCAACGCCTTTGAGGGGATCAGCAGCATCGGTTCACTTTGCGTTTTCAGTTGCAGGTAAGCATTCATCCCTGGCTTGAGCGCCTCATCAGGGTTATTGACCTGCAAACGGATCTGCAGCGTACGCGTGGTGGCATCGACACTTGGCAAGATATTCCACTTGCTAATGGTGAAAGGCTTATCCGGCCAGGCGGGCACGGTGATGGTAAATTGCGAGGCGTCTTTGATCAGCCAGGCGATAGATTCCGGGACCGACGCGCTGACCCATACCGGGTCCATCCCCTGAATTTTCGCGACCACATTGTCTTTGGAAATGTTCATGCCGGTACGCAAATCGAATGCGGTAATCACCCCATCAATAGGGGCTTTCAGGGTAAAGCGAGTCTGAATTTTACGCGTCGATTTTAAGCGCTGAATATCCGCTTCCGGCATACCGGCCAGACGTAATCTCTCCAGAATCCCTTCCACCTGCGTCGCACTGCCGCCGGTCTCCCGCAGTAACAAATATTCGCTCTGCGCCTCAACCCAGTCGGGAATCGTCAGATCGATAAGCGGCGCACCTTGCTTAATTTTGTCGCCCACGGTTAGCGGGTAAACCTTTTCGATAAAGCCTGCGGAGCGGGCCTGGACAATAACAAACTGGTATTCGTTATAGCTAACGTTAGCCGGGAAAGTTTGCGCATAGTGCAGCGGGCCACGGCGCACAGGTTCTGTTTTCAGACCCAAATTTTGGGTCTGAGTAGGATCGATACGCACGCCAGGCGCTGACGCGCTCGCGGTCTCTTCATCGGCATATTTGGGGATCAGATCCATATCCATAAACGGTGATTTACCCGGCTTATCAAAGCGCGTGTTCGGGTACATGGGGTCATACCAGAACAACACTTTTCTGGCTTCTTTTTGCGAAGCCTGCCCGGTTTCAGCCGTTACGTTTGCTGATGAATAATAAGTATAAATACCGACAGAAATAACCCCACCGACAATCATGCCAGCGAGAATAAGCGCGGTATTTTTAATATTTAAAGACGCCATAGTGATTTCCATTGCGCGATAGTCTCACCCGCATTTCGAAGAATCCGGGCAAGAATAAAAGAGACCAGCGAGAACGTTATTTACTGATGTGAATATCGCGTAACACAGAGAGATTTCCCTGCTGAACAAACGTAAACGCAACCTTATCGCCGGGTTTAATATCGTCAGCCTTGGTGTCGGCAACCCGCGTAAAACGCATCGTCATGGCAGGCCAGTTCACCGCGGCAATGGGATCATGCTTGATCGTGATTTTTTTACTTTCTTTATCAATAGCTTCAATCACCCCGGTGGCGCTAATGACGTCTTCCTGTTGGGCCGCTGGCTGCATGTTCATCATCTCGCCATGCTGATGCTCATTGGCCTGAGCGTTAAACATGACCACAGAGAAAAAGCTAAACAACACGGCTTTGGCGGTAGTATTCATACTTGATGCTCCTGAAAAGTTAATATTAAGGATTACTCCACCCAACCGCCGCCTAAGGCAGCAAACAGCTTAATTTCATTAACCTGTTGGGCGTAATTAAGATCGAGCAGCGATTGCTGCGTAGCGAATAAAGAACGTTCGGCGTCCAGTACTTCGATGTAGCTAACCGCACCATTTTGATAAAGCGCTCTGGCGCGTTGTAAGGTGATTTGCAATGACGTCAGGTAGCGCTGCTGACCACTAATTTGATCGGCAATGCTTTGGCGCAACACCAGCGCATCCGCCACCTCTTTAAACGCGTTCTGAATTTTTTGTTCGTAATTCACCACCGACTGCTGTTGGCGAATTTCAGCGAGGTCGAGATTGGACTGATTACGTCCGGCGTTAAAAATGGGAATATCTATTTTGGGGACAAAATTCCACATACCGCTGGTCGCATTAAATAAGCTGGAGAGATCGCTGCTGCTGCTGGAAACCGAACTGGTCAAGGTAATCGACGGGAAAAACGCTGCCCGTGCGGCGCCGATATTGGCATTCGCCGCCATTAATCCGTGTTCAGCTTCCAAAATATCCGGGCGCTGCAACAGGATTTGCGACGAGAGCGATGGCGGCAGCGTTACTGGTTTAATATCCCCGCTGCTGCGCATCTGGTCGTTGGGTAATTTCCCGTACGTACCCAGCAACAGTTGCAGCGCGTTGTTCGCCTGCGCCAGTTCACCTTTACGCTTCGCGATTTCGCTGCGCGTGCTTTCAATCACGCCCCGCGCCTGTTCCAGCGCCAGCACGTTGGTGCTTCCGGTCAGCAACTGCTTCTCAACAAAAGCGTAAGAACGCTGATAGTTTTGCAGCGTTTCTTCGGCAATTTGCAGTTGTGCATAAGCCAGACGCTGATTGAAATAACTTTGCGATACGTTGGAGATTAATGAGATGTGTACCGCCCGACGCGCCTCTTCGCTGGCAAAGAAGTTCTGTCGCTCGGCTTCACTCATATTTTTCAGCCGACCAAAGAAGTCCAGATCGAAACTGAGATTGAGTCCAGCTTCGAATTCACGATCGGTGCTGCTATCGCCTTTTAATTTGCCGCTGTAAGTACCGCTGGAACCTGCCGTGATTTGCGGATAGCGGTCAGCATCCGTGACGCCATATTGCGCTCTCGCTTCCTGAACTTTTAGCACTGCCATACGTAAATCGCGGTTATTGACCAGCGCCTCGCCAATCAGCGCCTTTACCTGGGAGTCAACGAAGAAGCTCCGCCAGCCCGTGTCCTGATATCCCACCGGTGCAGAAACCAGGGCGTTCTGGCTTAAGGAGAATTGCTGCGGCACAGGCAATGTCGGACGCTGATAGTCCGGCGCCAATGAACAACCGGCGAGAACGAATACAGCGCTGAGGGTAAGAAGCTTAAATTTGCTCATAGTTCTTCTCGTCCTGACCGGACTGATGGCCCTAAAAAATGTAGGAATTTATAGCGTTGTACTTTAACGAAGTGACTCTGTTTAAGCGGTGACAGGAAAATGACAAAACTGTCATTTTCCCAATAACCGATTGCTATCCGATCCCGCTTCCCTAGAATTGAAAGTCCGCACAACCCGTGTGAGAAGGAGAATGCGATGAAGGTGTTGATAGTCGAAGATGAGAAAAAAACCGGTGAATACCTGACGAAAGGCCTGACGGAAGCGGGTTTTGTCGTGGATTTAGCGGATAACGGCCTGAACGGGTACCACCTGGCGATGACCGGCGATTACGACCTGCTCATACTCGACATCATGCTGCCGGATGTAAACGGCTGGGATATCGTACGGATGCTGCGTTCCGCTAACAAAGGGATGCCCATTCTTCTCCTCACCGCGCTGGGTACCATCGAACATCGGGTTAAGGGTCTGGAATTAGGCGCTGATGATTATCTGGTCAAACCGTTCGCCTTCGCCGAACTGCTGGCGCGGGTCAGAACGCTGCTGCGCCGGGGTGCGGCGGTGATTGTCGAAAGCCAGTTTCAGGTCGCGGATTTAATGGTCGATCTGGTCAGCAGAAAAGTCACCCGCAGCGGGACGCGTATTACCCTGACCAGCAAAGAGTTTACGCTGCTTGAGTTTTTCCTTCGTCATCAAGGGGAAGTTTTACCCCGCTCGCTGATCGCCTCCCAGGTTTGGGATATGAATTTTGACAGCGATACCAATGCCATCGACGTCGCCGTTAAGCGTCTGCGCGCCAAAATTGATAACGATTTTGAGCCGAAACTGATTCAGACCGTACGCGGCGTGGGATATATGCTTGAGGTTCCTGATGCCCAGTAAACGATGGCGGCGCCCTTTTTCGCTGGCGACACGACTGACCTTTTTTATCAGTCTGGCGACGATCGCTTCATTTTTCGCCTTTGCATGGATAATGATCCACTCCGTGAAGGTCCATTTCGCCGAGCAGGACATCAATGATTTACAAGAGATCAGCGCCACGCTGGAGCGGATTATTAACCAACCCAACGAGCCAGAATCACGCCGCCTGGAAACGCTAAAAAACGTGGTTGAGGGCTACTCGAACGTCATTATTTCTCTGGAAGACAGTAAGCAGAAAGCCATTTTTCATTCGCCAAATGCGCCGGATCTCCGGCAATTTATCGCCAGCGCAAGACCGGATAAAAATGCCCATGCCAGCGATGTTTTTATTATATCCGGCCCAACACTGCAAACGGCCAAACATATTCACGGACAAAAAACGTCGTCTAACTGGCGAATGATTCGCCTGCCGGTAGGAAAGCTGACTGATGGAAAAGCGGCGTATACGCTGTATCTGGCGTTATCGATCGATTTTCATCTGCACTATATTAACGACCTGAAAAACAAACTGATTATGACGGCATCGCTGATTAGCATGATGATTGTATTTATCGTGCTGTTCGCTGTGTATAAAGGCCATGAACCGATCCGTAATGTCAGTCGGCGCATCCAAAATATCACCTCAAAAGATCTTGATGTGCGCCTCGATCCGCAAGCGGTCCCTATTGAACTGGAACAACTGGTAAGTTCGTTTAATCACATGATCGAACGCATTGAGGATGTATTTAAACGTCAGTCGAACTTCTCGGCGGATATTGCCCATGAGATCCGCACGCCAATAACCAACCTGGTCACACAAACGGAAATTGCGCTCAGCCAAACCCGTAGCCAAAAAGAGCTGGAAGACGTGCTGTATTCCAATCTTGAAGAGTTTGGTCGTATGTCGAAAATGGTAAGCGACATGCTGTTTCTGGCGCAGGCAGACAACAATCAGCTTATCCCGGAAAAGACAGCGCTTAATCTGGCCGATGAGGTTGGTAAAGTGTTCGATTTTTTCGAAGCCTGGGCAGAAGAGCGCGAGGTTGGCTTACGTTTTGAAGGACGCGCATGCTGGGTTTCAGGCGATCCGTTAATGCTACGCCGGGCAATGAGTAATCTGCTTTCAAATGCCATGCGCTACACGCCAAAAGGCGAGTCGGTAACCGTGCGGGTGAAAGAGGCGGATGGCCTGGTCCAGATAGTCGTGGAAAATCCCGGCCCCCCCATTCCCCCACAGCATCTATCGCGGCTATTTGATCGGTTTTATCGGGTTGACCCTTCGCGACAGCGTAAAGGCGAAGGCAGCGGTATTGGCCTGGCGATTGTGAAATCGATTGTTATCGCCCATCAGGGGAAAGTCTCGGTGACATCCGATCAGCTTGCCACCCGATTTATTCTGACGCTGCCCAAGCATGCGATGTAATTTATGGTAATGGCGTTTATACCTTAAACAATTCGAGTTGCAGGAAGGTGGCAAGAGAGGTAATCCCCGGTCACTTACTTAAGTAAATGACTGGGGTGAACGAGCGCAGCCAGCGCATATGCAGCTTGAAGTATGAACGATATATATCATCACCGATTCTCTGACATAACCGTCATAGTCCTGTCACGCCGCTGACAGCCCTCATCAATTATAATTTCTTCCGTAAACCCAAACAGGAGAAATATGATGAATAAGATATCCTCTTTTTTCGCTATCGCGTTTTTTATTTCAGCTGGCGTTAATGCGGCAGACACACCCAAAATGCATCAGCAGGCCGCAGCAGCCCATGAAATGATGAATAACCGCAGTGCCCCTGCACATCAACAAATGGCGCAAGAACACGTCACACAGACGAATAATTCAACGTCAACGCCATCCCAGGCACGCCCCTTTTCACAAATGAATAAACATGAAAAAGCGATGGTCGTTCATCAGTCAGTGAATAACGGTCATTCATATGCTCATGAGGTTCAGGCCAGGCAGCACCGTGCACAGATCCCCGCGCAAGGGTAACGTTGTCCTGTGTTGAATAAAATGTCCATCAATACACTATGTATGAATATTGCGGACAAAATATGCCACGCAGGCCTGTACATTTACAAGCCTGCGTTCCTGCCATTAATGTCAATATTAATATTTCTTTAAACACTTCATTAAAAAGTAAATATAATTAAGCGTTTTATCTTACTTGTATAAAATACGTAATTCACCTGCCTGTAATGTTGCATATTACAGCCCCCACACTCTCACCATTAATATAAATTAGGATTCCCCCTGGTATGCGTCATTAATATTTAATGGGAGACTGCCGTCGTCGTAAACATGACATTCGAACAGTTCGTATTCCTATAAATAAACTTAATGATGATAGTGAGCAAAAAAATGAAAAAACGTCTGCTGACCCTCTTTGTCCTCGGCCTGACAACGGCCACAACGGCATGCGCAATTACCCCGGCAATGCAGAAAAAGTATGAACATTCAGGTTGTACGCAAATGAGTGAACTCAATGGCTGCGATATCAATAAATCCTATCAGTGGAACCGCGATCATGGCTTTATTGAGAACGGCAACAGCCAGCAGAGCCGTCATCATCATGGTGAAGAGCAGCAAAATACCGCTGACCGGGATAACCACGATAATGCCGATATTTACGGCAAATTCAGCGGAAATTACGTAGCCAAATTTGCCAATGGTCAACGCAGCGTTGATATTCACGTCGAGGGTTCCAGCGTGTACGTCAATGGTAATGAAGTGCGTGACGTAAATACCTATCAGGATACGATGACCTTCCGTGTCGGCTATGCCACTTACACCATTAAAACGAATGGTCGCGGTAGCTGGAATGACAGCGATGCCGGGAATGCTGGCAAAATTGTGCGCGAGTGACGGATACCGCCACAATGAAAAAACTGATTTCCACGTTGGTTATTATGGCTAGTCTGTCGGGCTGTGCCGAACATCCTTATCTTTCTGCAGCCGCTGCTGGTATTGGGGCCGCAGCAGTTGCCACGGCGATCGCTAATCACAAAAACCGTGAAGCCAACCGTGATAAAGAGCATGAACGCCAGGAGCGCGAGCAAAGGGAGAACCAGCATGCGTGGCGGCATCGTCACCATCACTCTGATGATGACGGCCATTACTATCACCGCTAAGTCAGCACAAAGAGCGCTGCGATCACAGCGCTCTCAACGGTCATGTATTACAGTATGCCGTTTTAATACTGGAGTCAGGCATGGCATTAACCCTCACGGTATTGCTTGAAAACAGGCGCGCTGCGAGCGCAGATAAATCCTTACGGGCAAAGCCTGGATTAAGTCTGTTAGTTCAGGATGAAACCACCACCATACTATTTGATACCGGCCCGGACGACAGCTTCATACTTAACGCCGCGCAAATGGGCGTAGACCTGACGCAATTGACCGCCGTGGTTCTTTCGCACGGCCATTACGATCACTGTGGCGGCGTGCCGTGGCTGGCGAATAACAGTCGTATCATTTGCCATCCCCAAATAGCCTGCGAACGGTACGCCTCAATAACCCTGGCGGGAACGCCAAGAAAAATAAAAAAACTCTCGCGTGATAACGACTACTCTCGACTAATCATGGAATACACCCGTGAACCGTTGGCGATCAGCGATCGATTTTTGTGGTCCGGGGAAATTAGTGTCGCCACTCCACAGGCCTATGGCGTTATTAGCGAGAAAACACCTCAACCGGATTACATCAGCGACGAAGGCGTATTGATCTATAAATCTGATCGCGGGTTAGTCATCATTACCGGATGCGGGCATCGGGGAATAGAGAATATCGTACGCCATTGCCAAAACATCACCGGCGTTAACCAAATTTACGCCCTCGTCGGTGGGTTCCATTTACGCACTGCCTCCCCCGCTAAGCTATGGCGAACCCGACAATTTATTAAGCAACAACAGCCAGAAAAACTACTCGGCTGTCATTGCACCGGTTCGTGGGGTCGATTGTGGCTACCGGGAACTGGCGCCCCGGCAACGGGAGATGTGATTGTGCTGGCAGAGTAAGGGCGATAAGACATTGCCATACCAGCAATAAAAAGCGGGAGCCTTACGGCCCCCGCTTTTCAACCATCATTACAGAGTGACGATTGCTGGCTCATCAAAGACGGTGAGTTTTGGCGCTTCGCCGGTGAATTTCTCTGCGTATACCAGGCTGGTATTCCCCGCACAGCCATTCGCCAGCCTTGAGGTTGGGATATCCGCCGTCAGCACGTTCGCGCCGCCATTTTTGCAGATACCGTTCTCAATATCTGGCCATGCGCCTTCATGGATACAGATGATTCCCGGTTTGATACCGTCACTGATGTGTGCCCCCACCAGCACCTGTCCACGCGCGTTCCATACGCGTACCAGATCGCCCTCGGCAATACCTCTGGCTTTCGCATCATCCGGGTGAATCGTTACCGGCTCACGATTGGCAATCGCGTACTCTTTGCGCAGCGAAGCGTAGTTCAACTGACTATGCAGACGATGTGCCGGGTGCGCCGTCAGTAGCTGCAGTTGATCTTTATCCGCAGTTCCTTTCCATTCATCGGGTTCAATCCATGACGCATGCGGCGGACAATCTTTGTATTGATAGCCTTCAATCGTTTTTGAGTAGATTTCTATCTTACCGCTCGGCGTTCCAAGCGCATTCATCACTGGATCGCTGCGGAAATCCGCGTAGCGTACATATTTGTTATTCTTTTCATTCTCACGCATTTCGATCAGTTTGTTTTGCTGCCAAAACGCGTTGAACTGAGGCATGGCGATACGCTGGGCGCGGGCGGCTTTTTGCGCGGCATCATAGAACTGCTTCAGCCACGCCATTTCATCTTTGCCCTCGGTGTAGACCGCCTTACCGCCAGGCTTGAGCATCTCCGCCAGATCGGCAAATACGTCAAAATCACTGCGTGCTTCAAACTGCGGCTCAATGACCTGCTTCATCGGTACCAGATGTTGGTTACTGTAATCACCGGTCATGGTCAGATCGTTGCGCTCAAACGACGTGGTGATCGGCAGGACTATATCGGCATGTTTGGCCGCTGCGGTCCAGTAGCACTCAGAGATGACAACCAGTTCAGGCTTCTGCCAGGCTTTGATTAGACGGTTAGTATCCTGATGATGGGTAAAGTTAGCGCCGCCCGCCCACCAGATCATTTTGATATCCGGGAAGGTTTGCTCTTTACCGTTATGCTGATATTTGCCGCCTGGATTTTCCAGCGCTTCGACAATTCGCGCTACCGGCAGGCTGATCACCGCATCGGAAACCGCCCAGTCGTTCCCCGCAGATGACCCACCCTCAATTTGGGCGGAGATGGCTGGCAATACTCCCCCGGTACGCGTTGGGTTACCGCCGTTGGAATAGTGATAAGAGAACCCGAAACCACCGCCTTCGGTACCAATTTGCCCCAGCATCGCCGCCAGAGTCACCAGCATCCAGTGTTTTTGCTCACCGTATTGCTGGCGCTGAATCCCCCAACCCGCCATGAGCATGGTTTTATTGCTGGAGAAAATTTCCGCCAGCTTCTCCAGTTGCTCAGCAGGCACGCCGCACACGCCGGAAGCCCACTCGGCGGTTTTCTCTATTTTGTCGCTCTTGCCGAGCAAATACTCTTCAAACTGCGGATATCCAGTGGTGTATTTTTCCAGGAAGGCTTTGTCATGGAGATTTTTCTTCACCAGCGTATGGGCGATCCCTAACATCATCGCCACATCGGTCCCCATATGTGGCGCAATCCAGGTCGCATTATCACCAAAGAACTCAATGGTTTCGGAACGCATCGGATCGATGGCGATGACGCTTTTCCCTGATTTCTTCAGCAGATTAAAGTATTCAATCCCCTGTTCATCCGTGCTGCTCCAGGCAATCTTGAGGGTATTGAGCGGGTTCATCCCCCACAGCACCACGACCTGACTGTGCTCAAGCACCATCGGCCAGGTGGTTTGCTGCTCATAGACTTCAACCGATCCCACAACGTAAGGCATGATCACCTGCGCGGCACCGGTTGAATAATCTCCGGTATGACCTGCGTAACCACCGGCCATGCTCATATAGCGTTGCAGTAAGGTTTGCGCTTTATGCAGAACGCCGCTAGAGCGCCAGCCATAAGAACCAGCAAATATCGACGCTGGGCCATAGCTGCTACGGATCCGGCTATGCTGCTCGTGTATCAGTTTCAGTGCCTGCTCCCAGCTAACCCGCACGAAAGGATCGCTTCCACGTTTACCATCCGCATTACCCGGGTTTTCCAGATAGCTTTTGCGCACCATCGGATATTTTACGCGGATATTGGTATGGACCTGATCCGGCGCGGTTTGCTGTAACGAGTTCGGCACCGTTTTAGGCAACGCGCCTTTTGAGGAAACCACTTTGCCATCTTTTACTTCCACGTATACCGCGCCCCAACGCGCTGCCGTCAGAATCGCTCCGCCATTTTGGCCTTCGGCCCAGGCCGGCATTGGGATCACCGAAGAAATCGCCATTGTCCCGGTTGCCGCGCCGGCCGTCTTAATAAAGTCACGTCTTGTGAGTTTCATGATTTCTCCTGATTTATCGCTTATTTGTTCATGTCTTTAGCGTTGTACTGGAAGTAACGGCTCAGGATATCCAGTTCGTTTTCACTGATATTGGTGCGAGCTCCCATCCCTTTTGCTACTGAAGGCCAGGCGTTGAGCGTGAAATGATTCGCCGGAATTGGCGCATGGCAGCCCGCGCAGTACACATTGTCGAGTTTGCGCGCGTAATCCCACATCGGTTCACGGCTGGCGAGAGCGGAACCGCTCCATTCACCCTGCAGCACGACATCTCGCCACACATTGCCGTAATCATCTTTTTTCCAGTCGGAGAGGATCTTCAGCGATTGCTGACCTTTTTCACTCAGGCTGGCAAGAATCAAACGCTGTCCTGCCGCGTAGTAAATGACCTGTTCATTTCCCTGCATCTGGCTACCGCGAATCTCGACCTGTCGCGTATTGTCCGTTGTTTTCAGAACCTGCATTTTTGTTGCCGGGTAAACGGTTCCCAAATCGCCCAGCGCAGTGTTGCTTACGGCATAAAGCTCTGTTGCCGAAGCAGGGGTGGAGGCTGACTGCGCTTCAAGCCCTTTGAGCGCGCTGTCATCCATTTTTATTTCAGGTGGGAAATGGGCGACGCCTTTGTGGCAATCAATACAGGTTTGCTTTTCCTCAATGCCCATTTTGTGCATTTTCTGGGCCTCCGCGCTTTGTGCGGCAAGATCCATCGCGTCCATGCTGTGACAGCTACGGCAGGTCGCAGAATCGCTCGCTTTTAGCTGTGCCCAGACGGTTTGCGCCATCTCCAGACGGTGTTCTTCAAATTTTTCTGGGGTATCGATTTTTTTGGTTATGAACTGATGATAAACATCTTTTGAGGCCCGCAGTTTAGCCACCAGATAATCCAGACCGCCCTGGGGGATATGACAATCAGCACACTCTGCACGAATACCTTTCTGATTCTGAAAGTGAACCGAACCGGTATATTCCTCATACGGTGCCTGCATCGTATGGCACGATAAACAGAATTCCGTGCTTGAGGTTTTGTGCAACGTCCATTGCCCTGCCAAAACGATAACAGCACCAAGAACAATGCACAGCAGCATCGTCCCGAGGATGGTTTTATTTATTTTTCTCATCTTTTATTCCCACAAGACGAATACCCTTTAATAGGTAGACAATAATTACCCTAACGCGGTTACTTATTGATATTCATCAAACGCAGAGGGAAATGAGAATCAGCATGTGGGTAAGTTTGAAGGCGCTCGCATAATTAATACGAACGAAATTAAATATAAAATACCTTTTTAAATTCAGAGAATTAAACCAAATCCAAGGTTTAATTAACCATTAATCATGAAAACGTCAGAATAAAAGTTTGATGAGTGCTGAATGGCATTAAAATTATGCCCTTGGCAATAGTCGCTATATAACAAAATATACAATGAAAAAACATAAAAACGAACCCTTTTCTATTACGTGATAACACGTATTAATGAAGATCCCCCTCTTGTGGTTGTGCTCAGATATACATTCACGACAAGACTTGTGACACACAGCTATCATTGACGCGCATTTATGCATGCAACCTTGATCTGGTCACTTATTATACAAATTCGATTTTCGCTACACTCTGGGTAGAGGTAAACAAACAGGAGGTAGTGAATATGTATCGCTCAATTCTGGTACCCATTGATATCTCTGAAACCGATTTAACCCGCCATGTTGTTCCACAGGTCCAGGCGCATGCCAAAACCGCTAAGGTCCACTTTTTAGCCGTTATTCCTACCGTTCCGTTCTATGCCTCGCTGGGGCTGGCTTACTCAACAGAATTCCCGGACAGAAGCGGTCTGCAGGCCAAGGCCAGCGAAAAACTCGAAGAGATTATTAAGCAGTTCAATATTCCTGCAGGCAGGAGTCAGACTCACGTCGTTTACGGCCCGCCGAAGGATCAGATCCTCAAACTGGCGGAGGCGGTAGACGCTGAGCTTATTGTTATTGCCTCACATAAGCCTGGTTTTAGCACTTATCTGCTGGGTTCAACGGCGGCTGCCGTAGTACGCCATGCAAAATGTCCCGTACTGGTTGTGCGGTGATAGGGCTAAAATGGGGGAGAATTTACACTAACGTTTATAAGTTAAGCATTCTTGAGAACATGTGATTCTTGCTCAGGGTTGCGTTCACCTCAGCGGTAAATGTAGCAATATACCGGAGGCAACAGATTCATTGCCTCCGGATGTCCCACTCTCAGTTACTCATTACGGCCATTCATTTTCGTTAAAATGACAAGCATTAGAGCAAATGTATTCCCGGTGTTCTGTGGCTTAGGTCATCACTCAGTTCTGAATATCCAGCCTGACCAGTGCCAGCAACAGCTGACTCAGCGCACCGTAGAAACCAAAGT
>NZ_SZWS01000018.1:278995-301758 GCF_005281245.1 Citrobacter sp. wls826 | reverse complement strand
GCCAGCGTTTCTCTGCGCAGCGCATCAATACGCTGGCGGCTAAACCCGGACTCTCCCAGAGAAAAATGCAGATGACTCAGCAGTTCGATAAAAATTGCCAGATGATCGGCTGACTCGCTAAACGTTTCGCTTACCTGCATGCCAGCATCGGCTAACAATCGTTTAATGACCCCGTAATTCGGCCCTCCTTCAAGATGGGCCGACGCATAGGGTAACGCCGCGTGTTTTTCCGCCATCAGAAACAGGCTACAAAAATCAGCCGCCAGTTCGAGGGTTGCGTCCTCACGCACCTGAAGCGCAGCAATTTTCTCCTCCAACTGAAGGACTTCCGCTTCAAGCGACGGTTCACCTTTTAGCACCGCGAACCACTCAGCCATTTCGCTGGACTGCAAAAGTGCCAGGCTGTCATCGTCCCGTTCCCGGGAAAACAACTGCGCCAGCCAGGCGTAAACGCAGGCCATCTGTTCTGTTGTAAGGGAAGAGTGTTTTATCATGACGATACCTTCTCCGCCGGAACATATTCGCACTGCGCCACCATTTTTATCGGGCCGCTAAACGCCGTCACGTTATCCACCTTGCCGGTATATTTCTCAATTTCCACCAGCGTAGTATGAGCGCTGGTCGCCTGCGCCAGTTGAGACGTGCCGATATCGATTGTTAATACATTCGGATTGCCGTATTTACACAGCGCCCCAGTTTCTCCGCCGTTATCAGGGTCGTACCAGGCACCTTCATGAATACGCGCCACGCCTGGCGAGTAGAGATCGGAGACAACCGCCCCGGCCAGTACTTGTCCACGTGCGTTAAAGACACGGACAATATCACCGTTGCGAATCCCCCTGACGCTGGCATCCTGCGGGTTGATAAACACCGGCTCTTTACCACTTACCGCATAATGCTTACGCAGCGCTTCAGATTCACAAAGCTGCGAGTGCAGACGGAAATCAGGATGAACAGATTGCAGATGCAGTGGCCAACGCTGCGACCCGGGTCCACCATGTGAGCGTTCGATTTTCTCAAACCACATCGGATGCCCCTGGCAGTCGTCATACTGCATACCGGCAATGGTTTTCGAGAAAATTTCGATCAATCCGCTCGGCGTGCCCAGCGGCTCAAGATCGGGGTCTTCGCGGAATGCCTGATGACGTACAAACATCTGCGGATGTTCGAATTCAACGTACTCTTGCTGATTCCAGAAAACGTCAAAAGCGGGGAGATGAACGCCGCGCCCTTTCCCCTGCTGGCTTCCTTCCTGCCAGATCCTTTTCAGCCACCCCATCTCATCCAGCCCTTCGGTAAAGGCTTCTTCACGATTAAAGCGGCGGCAGAGATCGCGGAAAATATCGAAATCATTACGTGCTTCAAATTGCGGCTGCACCAACTGTTTCATGGCGATAATGCCGCGGTTGGAGTGGTTGCCATACTGGTCAAGATCGTTACGCTCAAACTGGGTCGTCGCGGGCAATACGATGTCAGCGAATCGACAGGTCGAGGTCCACTGATTATCGATGGCGATAACGGTTTCCAGCTTACGCCAGCCCTCAATAATACGATTGATCTGCTGGTGACGATGGAAAGGGTTGGTCCCGGCAAAAACGCACATCTTCAACGGCGGCAACTTGACGGTTTTGCCGTTCCAGTTAATTTGTTTACCCGGCTCAAGAATCGCATCGATAAAACGTGCGATCGGGATGGTGCTGCTGTACCCCTTATAATCAGTGCTGTCATGCACAGGAGGTACGGTGGTGGAGCCAGAAAAACCGCTCAGGATAATCCCTTTGCGGCTTGGCGTGCCCGCGCC
The DNA here is from genome assembly GCF_005281245.1 of Citrobacter sp. wls826. NCBI lineage: Bacteria > Pseudomonadati > Pseudomonadota > Gammaproteobacteria > Enterobacterales > Enterobacteriaceae > Citrobacter > Citrobacter sp. wls826. Next base: position 299,957 of record NZ_SZWS01000018.1, on the reverse strand, counting down.
GTTGTAGTGCCAGCCAAAGCCGAAGCCACCGCCGGGTAAGCCGATTTGTCCAAGCATTGAGGCCAGCACCACGATCATCCACGCCCACTGTTCCCCGTGCTGCATACGCTGGACGCACCAGCCGGCAATAATCTGCGTTCTTCCGCCCGCCATTTGCCGCGCCAGTTCACGAATCGTATCGGCATCAATCCCGCATATTTTTTCCGCCCACTGGGCATCTTTAGGCTGTCCGTCACTTTCCCCCAGCAGATAAGGCAGAAACTGCTCAAACCCTACGCAGTAGTTATCGAGAAAATGCTTATCGTAGAGCTTCTCGGTATAAAGCGTGTGCGCCAGCGCCAGCTGTAGCGGCACATCGGCCTGCGGATTCACGGCGACGTGTTTAACCTTGTCGCGGCCCAGGTAGTCGTGCGTCGAGGTGATGACCGGATCAACGCTGATAACCGAGATCTCGCCGCGCGCCACTTTTTCTTTCAGTTGTTCGTAGTATTCATAAACATCATGATCCGGGCACCACCAGTTCGCCTGCTGGTTTTTAATCAGGTCGGAACCCCACAGCACAATCGTTTTGCTGTTTTTCAGCACCAGCGGCCAGGAGGTCTGCTGTTCATATACCTCCATTGACCCGACCACGCGCGGCAGAATCACCTGGGCAGCACCAGTGGAATAGTCGCCCCCGGTACTTACGCTGTTGCCGTGCAGCGCAATGGCGCGCGCCAGCATCCCCGAGGCGTTATGGAACATGCCGGTTGATTGCCAACCGCTGGCCGTCAGCAGCGCGCTCGGGCCATAGGTCTTCTGAATTCGCTCCAGCTCCTGATAGAAGAAGTCCAGTGCTTCATCCCACGAAACGCGCACAAAGCGGTTATCTCCACGCTGCGTGGTATCGCTCTGATGGCGTTTACGCAACCAGTCGACGCGGACCATTGGATAGCGAATACGCGCCCCGCCATGCACGTGATCCGGCAGTCCGGCGATCATTTTTGACGGGTACTTATCACGCTCAAACGGTTTGGCTTCAATAAAACGCCCATCAACCACGGTGGCGCGGATTGCCCCCCAGTGAGATCCGGTCAGGATCCCCTCTTTGACGCCAGTTCCCTGCACCTCTGCGGCGTTGGCGCTGCGCGGTGTGAGCAGCGAAGGTCCTAACATACCGGCGACGGTCAAGCCGCCCAACTGCAGTAGAAAACGACGGCGAGATGCCTGAAAGAGATCGTTATTTTTCATTGCTTTCTCCCTTATCGCCATGCGGCTTGTCCGTGGTGTCAGAGGCATTCATCTGCAGATATTTCAGTAAGGTACGTTCTTCACGTTTATCCAGACTGGTAAATCCAATCATGCCGTTCAACGTGCCAATCCAGCCGTTGGCGTCAAAGTGTTCTTTCTCAGGTGCGCCGTGGCACTGGTTACAGGTTCCGTTATAGAGCGAGTCGGCATAAGCCCAGATTGGCTTAATGTCGTTAACCATATCGCCCTTCTGCATCCAGGCGGTGGCCTGCAGCTTGCTCCACTGCGTGTTCGTTTCCGCGACGGTCGTTTGCTCCAGGGTTTTCACATGCTGCTGAATGTCGCCACGAATGGAGGCCACAAAAATGCGTTTACCTGGCAATTGGGCCAGCACGCGCTGACGCCCGTTACTCTCGGTCCAGCCCACAATTTCAATTTGCAGCCAGTCGCCGTCACGCTTTAACACTTTTACTTCAGAAGCAGGCAGCAGTGAGCCCGCAGGTTCTTTATCCCCTTTGGCGGCATAAATAGGTTTGATGTCCAGGGAATAGAGCGTATCGCCATCGTCGTTTGCGTTGGCGCGTAACTGGTCAAACTGCTTACGGAAACCGCTGCTCATATCGGGAAGCTGATGCGCAATACCTTTATGGCAGTCAATACAGGATTGATTGTCCTTGGCCGCAATCTTCATCTGACGCGCAGCTTCAGGGTGCTGTTTCGCGTGATCCATCGCATCATAGTTATGACAGGAACGACAGGTCGCGGAGTTGTTCTCTTTCATTCGCGCCCATTCGCGCTCCGCCAGCTCGGCACGTTTGGCTTCGAATTTCTCAGGAGTATCAATAGAGTGGGCAACAAAGGTCTGGTAAATATCGTTGCTGGCCTCCAGCTTACGTTTCACCATGCCAGGGATATCGGATGGAATGTGGCAATCATGACACTCTGCGCGTACCCCGGAGGCATTCTGAAAATGCGCAGACTGTTTATATTCTTCATAAACCGGCTGCATGCTGTGGCAGCTCACGCAAAATTCGGTTGAACTGGTTAATTTAATGCCAACGTGCGGTAAGACGATCAGCGCGATACCGACCACCATCCCGATGACGACCAGCGCCAACACTGACCAACGTGCGCTCGGTCTGAGCAGCGCCCTCCATAGTTTCCGCATAATAGCCCCTGTAAATATATGGTTTAGTTACAGAGGATCTTATTTCGCAAATGTGAACAGCAACACTGGTCAGGATGAATGGCTTACGGCACAATGTGAACAGATATGAACAGAAAGAGACAACAACCAGGATGTCGCATCACATTGTCATTGTTGAGGATGAACCCGTTACCCAGGCACGATTACAGGCTTATTTTGAACAGGAAGGTTATCACGTCTCGGTCACAGCCAGCGGAGCCGGCCTGCGTGAAATCATGTCACAACACTCTGTCGATCTTATTCTGTTAGATATCAATCTCCCGGATGAAAATGGCTTAATGCTGACCCGCGCCCTGCGTGAACGCTCAACGGTGGGGATCATCCTGGTCACGGGTCGTAGTGACCAAATTGACCGTATCGTTGGCCTGGAAATGGGTGCTGATGATTATGTCACCAAGCCGCTGGAGCTACGTGAACTGGTGGTGAGAGTGAAAAATTTACTCTGGCGTATCGACCTTACCCGCGAGGCGCGACCGGAGGCTAAAGACAACTGCTATCAGTTTGCCGGGTATTGTCTGAACGTCTCCCGTCATACTCTGGAACTGGGCGACGAGGCAATCAAACTCACCCGCGCCGAGTATGAAATGCTGGTCGCGTTTGTCACCAATCCGGGGGAAATTCTCAGTCGCGAACGTTTACTGCGCATGCTTTCGGCACGACGGGTAGACAATCCGGACTTACGCACCGTGGACGTACTGATCCGCCGTTTACGCCACAAGCTGCGGGCTGATTTACTGGTGACGCAGCACGGGGAAGGCTATTTTTTAGCAGCCGACGTGTACTGATACAGATAAACAGGACGGAATCCGCCGGGTGACAACGAGCACTTTACATGCTGGCTGTCGGCATTTTTCGGGGTGAGCACCAGGATCGGTGGGCTGATATTTTCCGGCACCGGCTGCCCTTGTAATACTCTGATAGCCTGCTGAATCGCCAGTTCACCTTGCCAGACCATTTGATCGCTGGCAGCCATAATGATTCTTTCGCGTTTAAGCCCGCGATACACCTGATGCGACAGATAAAAAGAGACGACAGTTAACGGCGCGCCCTGATTGCGCTTCTCCCCCATTGCCGCTTCCGCAGCAATTGCCGTACCGGCCACCACGTCGACATCCGGGTGACGCTCAAGCATCTCCTGCAAAAGGTTACGCTGTATTTCAATATCATTATCGCCCAACGCCACATCCACGATGCGCACCTGACTGCCGGCAATTGCCTGACGGAATCCGGCCACCATCTCACGACTGCCCCCGGCGTCATCAGGTCCTGGCAATAATAAGACCTTTAGCGGTTTGCCCGCGCTCCACTTAACCAAATAGCGGCCAGGCTGATAACCCATCTGGAACCACGGAACCCCAACCCGGGCTTTTACCGTTGCGTCATGGATAGCATTCACCACCTCAATAACCGGCAGCGTGCCAACCTGTGCCTGCAAATCCGGAAAAGTCGTCGTGCTGCTGCCCAACAAAATGGCATCCGCGCCCCATTGCTGGCATTGAGCGATTTGTGATTTTTGCGTGTCGAACTGGCGATACCCTCCCGCCTCGAGCACCTTCAGGCTTACGCCGTATTTTTTCGCCGCCTCCAGCATGCCGTAATTCACGGAAAGCCAGTAGGAATCCTTCAGGCTGGGATACAGCGCGCACAGTTTCCAGACTTTGTTTGCAGTAACGTCCGTTAGCGGCTCCGGCACTGCCTGCTGGGTATCCTGCCAGCGCAGCAGTGCGGACCCGGTCGCGTGACCTAAGCCAGGAAAAAGTGTGATAAGCAGGAAAACCAATACGCGCATGATAGCCTCAACATTGATAAGGCTTTATCCTAGTTGCTTTCCTCTTTTGGACTCAACCTTTTTAATCTGTGGCGACCCGACAGTGAATTTATCTCTGACCAAACGACTGTGGATAGGCTTCGGGCTGATGGCGGCACTGACCCTCATTAGTACGCTGGTTGGCTGGTATAACCTGCGTTTTGTCAGCCAGGTTGAGCAGGCCAATACCCAGGCGCTGATCCCGACCATGGACATGGCGCGCCAGCTCAGCGAAGCCAGCGCCTGGGAACTGTTTTCCGCGCAGAATCTGACCACCGCAGATAATGAAAATATGTGGCTGGCTCAGGGGCGTATGTTAACCGCCCAAAGCCTGAAAATTACCGCTTTACTGAAAACCCTGCGCGAGCAGGGCTTTGACACGTCGGCCATTGAACAACAGGAAAAAGAGATCGCCCAGTCGTTAAGCCATCAGGGGGAGTTGGTTGGCGAACGTCTGAAACTGCGCGATCGGCAGCAACAGCTCAGCCAACATATTGTTGAGGCTACCGCCGACGTTGCCGAAATGGCGCGCGGTCAGGCCAGTAATGCCGCCACCTCGGCGGGCGCTACGCAGGCAAGCATTTATGATTTGATTGAGAGCCATCAGGGGCAGGCGGCGGAACACGCTCTCGACAGGCTTATCGATATCGATCTGGAATATTATAACCAGATGAATGAACTGCGCCTGAGCGCGCTACGCGTGCAGCAAATGGTGATGAATCTGGGAAATAACCAGGCGCAGAATAACCTTGCAGCGCTGGAAACCCAGCTTAATGCCGCCGTCAGAGTGCTTCACCGCCGACAAATACGCATTGAAGATCCGGTGGTACGCACTCAGGTTGCCGGCGCTGTAAATTCGATAAGCCGTTATGTCGATCTGCTGGCCCTGTATCGTCAGGATAATGACATCACCACCCGCTTACAGATCTTATCGCAGAACAATATCGAGCAATTTACCCGTTTCAGTAGCGAAGTGAGTCAGTTGGTAGAAATCATTGGCCAACGCAATCAGACCGGGCTGGCGCATCTCAAACAGGCCAGCCAGCGCGGGCAAACGCTGCTACTGCTGTTAGGTGCGGTGTCATTGTGCTTGTTAATTCTCATTCTTTGGCGCGTAGTTTACCGCTCAGTGACGCGTCCGTTGGCGCAGCAAACCCAGGCGTTACAGCGTCTGCTTGAAGGTGATATTGACTCCCCATTTCCGGAAACCGCGGGCGTTCGCGAACTGGATACCATCGGGCGGTTGATGGATGCCTTTCGCGGCAGCGTTCACGCCCTTAATAGCCATCGCGAACATCTGGCCGCTCAGGTAAAAGCTCGCACCGCCGAACTGCGTTCTATGGTGTCTGAACACCGTCAGGCGCGGGCAGAAGCCGAAAAAGCCAACCAGGCAAAATCGGCGTTTCTTGCCGCCATGAGCCATGAAATACGCACCCCGCTGTATGGGATCCTCGGCACTGCGCAGTTGCTCTCAGACAATCCCGCTCTGGCGCAGCATCAGGAGAATCTGCGCGCAATCACCGACTCTGGCGAGTCTCTGCTGACCATCCTCAACGATATCCTGGACTATTCCGCCATCGAAGCGGGCGGAAAAAATGTGGCGATCGGCGATGAACCTTTTGAGCCCAGACCCTTGCTGGAAAGTACGCTTCAGCTCATGCACGGTCGCGTTGTGGGTCGCCCGGTCGTGCTGGTTACGGATTTTGCCGATGACGTCCCCGACTCCCTTCGCGGCGATCCGCGCCGCATTCGGCAAATCATAACTAACCTATTAAACAACGCGCTGCGCTTTACCGATCGCGGACACATCACCCTGCGTAGCCGATGTAAAGATCAGGACTGGTATATTGAGGTTGAGGACACGGGATGCGGGATTGATCTTGTCCATCAGCGCGATATTTTTCAGCCGTTTGTTCAGGTTAGCGGTAAACGTGGGGGGACCGGGCTTGGACTCACTATCAGTGCCAGCCTTGCGCAGGCGATGCAGGGAGAACTGAGCGTCACCAGTACGCCGGGAGTCGGAAGCTGCTTTCGTCTGCGTCTGCCATTACGGGCTGGCGCGATGCCGGTAGCTAAATCCGTTCCACGTGCCATATCGTTACAGGGTTTACGCTTGCTGCTAATCGAGGATAACCCCCTCACGCAGCGCATCAGTACAGAAATGCTCACCCTCAATGGCGCCCAGGTCACCGCTGCCGACAGTGCGGCTGCGGCGCTCACCATACTGCAGCAAGACGCCCAGTATAATGCCGCGCTGGTTGATTTTGATCTTCCGGATATCGACGGCATCACGCTGGCGCAACAGTTAACCCGCGAGTTTCCGACGTTAAAGCTAATAGGCTTTAGCGCACACGTCATCGACGAAACGCTAAGCCAAAGAACCAGCACCCTGTTTCTCGGCGTTATTCAAAAACCGGTTCCCCGGGATGAACTCAGTCGGCTCATTACCCATTATCTGCACGGTAACGCCCCTCTCCCGGCTGCATTAGAAAATGACAACCAACGGTTAGATACCCAGCAATTAGCCGGGGATATCCAGCTAATGGGATGGCAAAAGGTGCACGAATGGTTAGCGCTCTTTAAGCAACACACCCTTCCTGTATTAGATGAGATTGACGCAGCGCGCGCAGCATATGAGTACGAGAAGATAAAACGTCTGGCACATCAGCTAAAAAGCAGCTGCGCCAGCATGGGGATGCGTTCCGCCAGCAGGATGTGCGCAGCGCTTGAACAGCAGCCGCTAGCTGATTTTTCACTCAGAGAGGAAGTACAACTAAGTCTTACAGAAGTGGAAATGTGGTTGGCAAAAGAAAATTTGTCGCGATTAGCTGAAGCTGAACATCAGAAGTGACGTTGAAATGGTACGCCCTGTAGGATTCGAACCTACGACCTACGGCTTAGAAGGCCGTTGCTCTATCCAACTGAGCTAAGGGCGCATTGCGAAGTGATTACTTCATGCAGATGAAACGCGTGAATTATACGGTCAGCGCTTGCTGAGTCAATGCCTTTTGTTTCGGTTGCTGGCGAAGTGTACGAATGTTGATTTTTTCTGCTCGTTCAAAGGTATCCAGGAAATCACCTGGTAACAACTCAGCCCGCAAAACGTCAGATTTAGGGATACATGTATTTAGAATATTTATGATTTTGCTTAACATTCTTTTATCCCCTCTCCAGTGGTCAGGAACTCTTTAATGTTAAGTATCGCCATCAAGGAAGAAAACAGTCACTTCGAACATGGACTGAAAATCATCATCTCCCATCTGGCAAATCAGTGGCATCAGGAAATTAGCTTTTTACCTGTCGAAGATATCGATCGCGCTGAAATCGCGTTTATCTCACTGGATGAAGATTGGCTCAGCGCCGATTGTTACATGGTTCCTGTCCATACCAGGCGCCAACACCGGGTGGTCATCTGTAGCAAAAACGACAAAGATAAGCTGATGTTCCGCCCCTGCCTGTACATGTTGCCACTGATTTATCGGGAAGATGACGTCGACGAGATAACCAAAAAACTGGTCCTCATCCTGCAAAAACGCGCACTGCGCACTAGCGTGCCCGCGACTATCTGCCATTACTGCACCACCCGCAACTTTTCTATCGAAGAACGCCAGTTCTTAATGTTTCTCGCCAGCGGGTATACGTTAGCCGAAACGGCTCATCTGCTCTCAGTCAGTGATATCCAGGCCAAAGCGACCCGCCGCAGCATTATGAAAAAGCTGCATGTGAAAAACGATCAGCAATTCTTAAGATACATCCGCGCACATCTGAACTTTCTGCAAAATTAGACGGGGTATCTCTGCCTAATTTTTATTGAGAAATATCTCATCATCGATTAAGCATCGGCTCCTACTGTACCTGGCTTCAGGCTGCGAGAATAATCCGGCCATACTATTTCCGGGGTAACAAAAAGACACACCCGGTAATATTTTATCTAATCTCAGAGAGAGGTTGAACTGGATAAAACGATCTTTTGGGCATTGAGTAAGACATCAGAAAACTTCCGGCAGATTATTCTGATGGAGTACGCAATTGCCAGTCTGATGATTGTTGAAGCACTGAAACCCAACGGCACAAGTCAACTCACCTTTGCGCTGACAAAAGTTTGGTTCAGGGATGCCTGTAGTCAGCAATTTATCCAGACCTGCCGCAACAGAAATGGAATGGAAAAGGATGCACAGTGCAAAACGCCGGGACCGCTATCGCCGTATACGAAACGCTAACTGTAGCTGGCAATTTCCCCACTGTACCTCACAGGTATTTGACCGGATCGAGTATCTGGCGCAAAAACTCGAATACACCTTACCGGACGGCACTATATCTCAGGCGATAATTACGACAGACTACTATCTGGCCTATGCGCTGAGTCGACATTTATTCTCAGGTACTCGCACGGCGATCTTCCAGAGCGTTGAATCGACTTTGCTCAGCATGCAAGAGCCGGTAATTAGCCAGTTAGTGATTGACATTGAAAGCTTAACAACCCCTTATTTCGATATACTTGAAAGCCTGCGCCAGCTAATTAAGAAGCATAATAACATCCAAATCTTCATAATGCTTTCCAGTCGCGATGAAGACCTCACTAGATTTATTTCACTGTCCGGTCCATTTTATATCTTGCCACGCAATTTGCGCCTCCCCGAGATGCGCCAGGCCTTATTATCTCCGGTTCTTAACTATATTCATTCCAGGCGTATAAATCAGTTCGACTGGGAGCTGATTACCTTACTATTACAGGGTAACTCCTTAAAAAAGATTGCATTGTTACAGGCACAACCCTACCACCGCATCATCTATCGCCTGAACCAGTTGATTACGCGCCTTGGATTACCCAGCAGGCAGCGCTTTTTGCATCTGATACACCGCCTCAACGTTACCTCTCCCCATTTAATTTAACACCATAACTCATTGTGCTATAAGATTTTTTAGGAAATTACTTATTTTTAAATAAGAAAACAGATCTAATTTTTACAAATATTTAATATTTACAACTATTCCTGGTATTATGCCTGGAGCCACTCCCACACTTAACCTTACTGATCCTGTGCATTTCAATAAAAAATAGTCCTATTGCAGCCTTAACAAAACCTAAACAATTGGTTTATTGTGTCGTTTTTACTGTTTAAAAAAAATTTTCAATCTGCCATAATTCGAACCACAGATAAATAATACCAATAGTCATTAACACATCTGGATCTTTCAGAATATCCTAACTGACATTAACAACCAGGATGTTGTAAGTCTTTTCCGAATGAGCAGAGCAGGTATAATCCCCACAGTTTCCTGATTAATTGTTAGTTTTCCCGGTGTGAAATGGATTTTCCACAAATTCATTGTTCTGCAGAAGAACAACCGAATAAACAAGGATGAAATAATATTTATTCGGCTCTCCCTCAGAACAATTCTTGGCTATTTGACAATATTATAACGCCTGATGTTTTATCAAATTCGCAAGATACGCAAACAGTTTGAGGCATACAACAATGAAACCAGCATCCGTTATCATTATGGACGAACACCCTATTGTCAGAATGTCGATAGAAGTACTACTCGAGAAAAACAGTAATATTCAGGTAGTGTTGAAAACCGATGACAGCCGTACGGCAATAGAACATCTGCGCACGTACCCTGTCGATCTTGTCATCCTGGATATTGAACTGCCTGGTTCTGATGGGTTTACATTACTCAAAAGAATAAAGTCATTGCAGGAGAAAACTCGGGTACTGTTTCTGTCCTCAAAATCCGAGTCGTTTTATGCCGGGCGTGCTATCCGGGCCGGTGCAAATGGGTTTGTCAGTAAACGAAAGGATCTCAATGATATCTACAATGCGGTAAAAATGATTTTATCGGGATATTCCTTTTTTCCTTCGGATACCCTTAATTTCATTAACAATATAAATGCACAAAAAGGCGTCTTACATGACATGCCGCTCTCTAACCGTGAAGTTACCGTTTTGCGTTATCTGGCAAACGGGCTATCCAATAAGGAAATTGCTGAGCAGTTGTTACTCAGCAATAAAACGATTAGCGCTCACAAGGCTAATATCTACTCCAAGCTCGGGTTGCACACCATCGTTGAGCTGATCGATTACGCAAAAATGCATGAATTAATGTAATAACACTCCCGGCGAGATTTCGTTCGGGAGTGTTTTGTTAGCGCATTGATTAGTTATAGTTAATCATGAACGTGGCATCAGCCCTGGCAATGCCAGGCTGAACCCCAGCAGCTAACGCGATATAGTTTGCGAAAAAGGTCAGCGTGGCGTTGCCGTTCTCATCAATCCCCACCGTCTGACTGGCCTGCTCGAGCGGCAATCGCGTACGGTCGCTGTCGTGCAGTTCGATCGCCACCTTTTGCGCCATCACCGCGTCATCAAGCGCCAGCAACGTCGTGCCCGGGGCCGGAGTTCCGGAAAACGTTATCGAAGCGGAACCCGGCGGGCAGCCTTCTAGCTTCAGCGTAAACGCGACCGGTTGAGTGGTATCTCCGCTGGTCTGAAGCTGCTTTGTCGGCCAGGTGCCTAGCTCCACAGACTTATTGCTGTCGCCGGCAATTACCGCGCAGGTAAAGTCCACCACGTTACCGCGCAGTTCAATATTGATTTCCCCCAGCGACGAAGCGGCGTGGCACAACGAGCTGAATGTCAGCAGGCACACCATTGCCAGAAGTGTCCCTGCGGCTGACGTTTGTTTGTTAGTCATAATCCACTCGCAGATAGCCACGGGCTGTAAAAGGTCCTTCGGTAGGCTTATTGCCCGTCACGCTAACCGGCCATGTTCGGATCCCCACGCGTGCCGCGGCGTTATCATCCAGTTGAAACGGGATAGTGCTGGACAGATTATTGGGCGTCAGCGGTTTACCGCTGCTGTCGGCGACAATAAAACCTAAATCGGGATTGTCAGATACCATCATTTGCCCGGTGGCTTTCTCGGCCTCTACACGCATGGTTAAGTAGGCCTGTGCAGCGACGTTGGTGCATTTTATCGCTACCGTTTTGGTCTGCGGATTGATGCCTTCAGGCCGGTTTCCCGCTCCTGCCTTGCTAAACAGCGATGCGCCAATATCACCAAAATCAAACTCGACAATCTGCCCGGCGTTTACTTCGCAGTTTTGTGGAACCTCCACCTTGCCGCTGTAGCTGATGGTATAAACCGGTACGCTTAGCGCATCTCCGGTACTGGTCGTGACATAGACGCTGAACATCGTCTGCCGCGGAATCGGCACCATGTTAATAAACGGGCGGATCACTTTGAGCTTAAACACCAGCTTTGAATCCATCACGCCAAAAGGCTGCTGCTTAGGTACGTTAGGGTGAGTCCCCATGCGAATGTAATTACGCGGGGGATAAAATAACCCGGCATAGCTATCGGTTATGCTCATGGCCCCCAGCAGGTAGTCATTGAGCTTCAGATACTGGAATCCGCCTTCGGTACTTTGAACCGGAAGTTCAGTGACATAGCTTCGATAGGTGTAATTTACCGTTGTCCCGGCCGGACAGGTGGCATTCACGCCAACCCAGCCAGATTTTTCCGGTAACGTCACCACCTGTCCCGGCTGGTTGTTACTACTGTTGAAGACATTCGACAGATCGTAAAAAACATCCGTTGGCGTGCCATTCGAGTTTTGGCAGACCGTCGCCCAGGACGAATGGGCCATCAGCAGTAAAGCGCTTCCCAGTAACAAACCCGTTTGTCGTTTCATCGTATTATTCCTGTCGTGCTGACGGAGATTCGCACGTCACGTTCGTGAGCGTTACCGCTTGTTTCAGGCTCTCCTCTGGCAAGGCATAGCGCGCCACGCAGCGCGCGTTTGCGCCTTCCCCCCATTGGATCAACAACTCGCCTTTTAGCGGCAGGCCGCTCAGGTAGATTTGCCCGTCTTCACCCACCATGCTGGTCACGCCGCTGGTGTTTTCACGCACGACGGAGCCAAACGGCACTGGTTTACCGGCATGTTTGGCGGTAATCAGCGCCCGCACACCGATTCGTGTATCAAACGCCGCCCGCACCAGCGCCCCTTGCGTTGGCACTACGCTACTAACGTTATTCTCCACATCGGTATTGTTGTTCATGGAATTGGTGTCTAACGCGACGCGGTTATAGCGATAGACGGTGGCATATGGCATCACCGCGTATCCACGCCAGTCGGTTTGAACGCCGGTCTGGTTCTCTATCCGTACACCCTGCGCGCCCGGCGCTTTAATCAGCACGTTGGTATCGCCCAGAGGCTGACTGAGCGTAATGCCGTCCGCATGCCCCACTACGCCGCCGGAGAGCTGCCAGTTGTAGTCATGCTGGTCACGGTCGTAGTTGTAACCCACGCCCAGCGTGCCATAGGCCGCCTGCCAGTTGGCGCTGGCGTTTCCGCTATAGCCATTGGTGCTGCTGTGCCCCTGATTCACGCTGTAGCTCAGGTTGCGCCCATCCAGCAACGTACCGCCGATCCCGCTCTGCCAACTGTTCTGCCCGTTGCTATTACGGTTGGCATTAAAGGTGGCGTAGGTGCGATCGAGGGCGTTATCACGCGAGTAACGCCGTCCGCTCAGCAGGCTGAACGGTACAGACATATTGAACGCCAGAATACGGTCGGTGTCGGAGATGCCAACCGATTCATTCCACGACCAGGAGAGTGAATAGCTAATCCCCTGCCAGCCGCTGGCATAGCCCAGTTGATACCAGGTATTGGTGTCTGAAGTATTCCAGTACGTCTGCTGACTACCCGAGATATACAGCGATCCGTAATCCCCCAGATTCTGCGAAATGTTGATCTGGAAACGGCCCTTTTTGCTGTAGCTCAGGTTGTGGTAACTCGTCACATTGGGCACGTCGTGGCGATTGCCCTCACTGTCGTATTCGTACTCATAGCCTTCCATACTGCGATACGCCACATCGTCGAGGGTATAGAAGCCACGCGTTGAGTAGCGATACCCCAACAACTGGAAGTTAGTGCCAAAATTGTTCAGCGATTTCGCATACAAGAAACGCAAAGACTGCCCCTGGTGCGTACTGTCATCCGCCAGTTGGCTGCGCGCATGGGTGAGATCGACAGAAACTGCCCCCCAGTCCCCCAGGTTTCGACCGGTGCCTAAAACCACCGCGGTGTAACGTGAGGCCAACTGCGTACCACCGTATGCGGTATAGCCCTCTGGTAACCCGGCAATTAATGTTCCCTGGAAAAAGAACGGTGAAGATTGCTGGCTATTGCCGCTGCGAAAATCCCCGGCGACAACGTCATACTTAAAACGCCCTTCTCGTTGTAATAAGGGAACGGTGGAGTACGGCACCGTATAGCGTTGCTGGCTGCCGTCCTTCTCATCCACCGTGACCTCAAGATCACCGCTGGATGACGTTGGGTTGAGATCGGTTATTGAGAAAGCGCCGGGTGAAACATAGCTTTGATAAATCACATAGCCATTCTGACGAATGGTCAGTTTCGCTGCGGTACGCGCAATGCCGCGCACGGTAGGCGCGTAGCCCTGTAAGCTGTCGGGATACATACTGTCTGAGGAATAGAGCCGCGCACCGCGAAACCCGACGCTGTCAAAAACGTCGTTGCCAGTGTTGCTGTCGCCCATCACCAGTTCGCCCTTCAGCGGGATAATTGCGCGCTGAAGCCATGTACCGATGTTTTTCCAGCTTTGTGAGTGGTATCCGTCGCCCTTGGAGTAGCTCCACGCACCGTTGTTTCTCAACCGCCAGGGGCCATAGTTCAGACCACTGAGCATACTGAGGAAGTAACTGTCAGTATCACTGCCGCGGCTGCCGGTAAAGCTGTAGTTAACCAGCGCGGCCGGGATCCCTTCATCCCACTCTTCCGGTGGAATATAGCCGCGCGCGCTGTTTAACATTGACGCCTGTGGCAGGCTGACGTTTAAGCGCAGGGTAGAAAAATCAAACGCAATCTCGCTGCCGGGAATCGCCTCAGGTAGATTGATACAGGTATCGTTCGGATCCTTACTGAGTGCCGGAAACGCGGCGATATTGACGCCAAGGCGCTTCACCCAGTCGAGTCCAAAGCACGGCATCAGCCCACCGGACTTCTCCCCGGCTTTTGCCGCACTGGTAGTAAAACGAATATCCTGAGTGGCAACAAACTCATCGTTGCGCCAGATATCCACGCGATAAACGCCTTCAGGCTGGTGATTGCCTTTTTCAAAACGTGATAAATCCGCCACGGTTGCCGTATCCGCAGATAAAAAGGCCGGATTAAAATAGCTTTCCCCATAGCTTAGAGAGGGAAAGAGCGCCGCCAGCGTGGACAACGCCACCCCCGCCAGCGGTGGCGTAACCCCCGGTAACAGGCCAGGAAAATACGTTGTCTTATTCATCGTTATCTCAACGCACACTAACCGTTTTGGCCGGGGTCACAGCGCCATAATCATTGACCGTCTGGAACGTGACGTTGCCCTGAACGCCCGTGGGTAGCAGGACCTGCGCATCGCTTTTCGGCGCAACCATCACGTTATCGACCTTCGTTTTCCCCACATTGAGATTGACCAACGTGACGTAGTACGCTGACGGATTGTTGATTTTCAGGTGGTTGCCGGAGCGGGAAAAGGTCAGCATTCCTGGTGCATCTTCCGGGATTTGCGGCAGATTATTCGGACGAACGAAAAGTTTGATGCGTGACAGAATCGCCAGTTGCAGAACATTTTTGCCCTCAAGGCTGTTTTTATTGACTGACGGAATGGCTTTGACGTTCATCCAGAACAGCGACTCACGGTCTTTGGGCAGCGGTTCACCGGCATAGATGATACGCAGCGTGTTTTCGCTTTTGGGTTCACTAACAAACAGCGGAGGCGTAACCACAAACGATTTTTCTTTAGCGCCGGCGCTATTCTCAATCCATGAATTTACCAGGTAACGTTCTTTGGTATCGCTATTGCTAATAGACAGGGACGTTTGTTTAGCATCGGCCGGATAAATAACGCGAGTGGCGCCTAATGCAATGCCTCCGGCAGCCTGAACACTGGCAGCAGAAAATAAGGCCAGTAAAAGGATAAAACCTGATTTTAGATAATTAAACATAGCTAAAAATACCTTTGATGCGATTATCGTTGGGAAATAAATCAGGGATAAACCAACGTAAACCACACGTCTGAGCGAAGCGTTCCCGGCGTTATATTTTCCGAGACAGCCCGATAGCGGGCAGTGAAATGAAACGTCATCTCTTGCGTTATAATCGGCACATAATGAAGCGGCAGGGCATTCGGTATAATTTGCCGTTGGCGCTCGTCAAATAACGCCAGGCCAATCCCCGAAGCCGCAGACGCATCGCCGCTGGCAAGAAAAACCTGCGGATCTTCCGCTGGCGTCACGCCCGCAAACGCAATCCCAACATGGTCATAAACATCGGAGCTGCACGACGTTAAGCGCAGTGAAAACGGTACGCTGGTAGAGGCGAAGCTTCCCGTCCCAGAGAAAGCATTGGTGCGATACTGCCCCATTTGCACCCGCATATCCTGACTGTCAGTGGCGACCGTACAGGCGCCGTTGACGAGCTGCCCCCGTAAGTGAACGCGGCCACTTTCCAGTATTACCGTATGTGAAAGCACAGGCATTACGCACAGCATTCCCGCCAGCGCCACGCCTTTCCCTATCATCTGCCGCATCCTTCATCATCCCCGGATATTGCCTCATCCATTGAGGCGAACGTCATCCTTGTGCAAATCAAAACGGCTTATTCGTACTTCATGATGAACGTCGCGTCGGCATTTGCCTGACCCGGCGTTGCGCTTGCGGCAGTGGCTTTGTAACGTGCAGAGAAACGCAGGGTGTTGGTCCCTTCTACCAGCGCCTGAGCGGTAGAGAAGGTTGCGCCATCCGGCTTCAGCGCGGTGGACGTATTGTCCAGAATTTCAATCCCAACACCGCCTGCAGTGGTACCGTTGTCTGCAGAAGTGACGGCCAGCAGGTTGTTATTGGTAATATCGGACTGGCCTGAGAAAGCAACAGCTGCGGTTGCGGCAACGTTCGGGTCACAGTCGTTCAGCACGATAGAGAACGGAATTTGTGCTGTAGTGTCACCCACTGCGGCAAAACTGGCAGTACGATACTGGCCTAACGTCACAACCTGATCAGATGACTGAGTACTGACTGCACAGGCTGCATTGACCAGTTCACCTTCAAAATGCACAGTACCGCCGCTAACGCTTACCGGATCGGCTGCAACCGCTGCACCGGCGACTAACATCAGGCTGGCAATAACAGAAGAGGTCATTAATTTACGTTTCATGGATTTCCCTTGAATTACACACATCCGGCTCCAGCATCCTGCGGGATCCGTTTGAATCATTATCGACATTAAATGTCAGGCTAATTATCTCTGCATCCTGTAAAGATATATATCGCATGAGAATTAGCTAACCTTTTACCCCAACTCTCCTGAGTATTTGATTCACTAATTATTCCTCGCGAATATGACTATTCGTCACAGCGATAAATTAAACATTTCAATTAATGAAAAATACCTGCAAATCCTTTTAATGACCCTGGCTAATTCTTAATGGGACCCAGGAAAAATCTGGGTGAGAATGAGGTAAAATCCCTCATAATTAACCGTAACAGACTGGTTTGTGGCGCATTACCCCTGAAAATACCAGGGTGATGAGTTGTTTCATTCACGTTAATTTTGATTAGCATGCTCATTAATTATCCGCAAGGCTTATGCCTTTGTCCTGATCCCATTCGCAGATCGTGACGCCCCCTGGCGCACGTAAAAATGCAAACGAAAACTGACAGCACGTCCCGCTTCTGACAAAATAGCGGCATCCCCTTCGATTTAACGTAACAGACGGAATCCTCTCTCTGATGGCAGCAAAGATTATTGACGGTAAAACGATTGCGCAGCAGGTTCGCTCTGAGGTTGCTCAAAAAGTTCAGGCGCGTTTAGCGGCTGGATTACGCGCCCCAGGCCTGGCTGTTGTGCTGGTAGGTAGCAACCCGGCTTCGCAGATTTATGTCGCGAGTAAACGCAAAGCCTGTGACGAGGTGGGGTTTGTCTCCCGCTCCTATGACCTGCCTGAAACCACCAGCGAGGCGGAGCTGCTCGAGCTGATCGATACGCTCAATGCAGATACCACCATCGACGGTATTCTGGTCCAGCTACCGTTACCTGCGGGTATCGACAACGTTAAAGTTCTCGAGCGTATTGCGCCGGATAAAGACGTTGACGGTTTCCACCCGTATAACGTTGGTCGCCTGTGCCAGCGTGCGCCGCGCCTGCGCCCGTGTACTCCGCGCGGTATTGTGACTCTGCTTGAGCGTTACAATATCGACACCTACGGTCTGAATGCGGTCGTTATTGGCGCGTCGAATATTGTTGGCCGCCCGATGAGCATGGAGCTGCTGCTGGCTGGCTGCACCACCACCGTCACCCACCGGTTCACCAAAGATCTGCGTCGCCATGTAGAGCATGCAGACCTGCTGATTGTTGCCGTCGGCAAACCTGGCTTTATTCCCGGCGAGTGGATCAAAGAAGGTGCGATTGTGATTGATGTCGGCATCAACCGTCTGGAGAATGGTAAGGTTGTTGGCGATGTGGTCTTTGAAGATGCAGCCGCACGCGCGTCATATATCACGCCGGTACCCGGCGGCGTAGGCCCAATGACGGTCGCCACACTTATCGAAAACACGCTGCAGGCGTGTGTTGAATATCATGATGTAAAGGACGTTTAAGATGGCGACATTTTCACTGGGTAAACACCCACACGTTGAACTCTGCGATTTACTGAAGCTGGAAGGCTGGAGCGAAAGCGGCGCCCAGGCAAAAATTGCTATTGGCGAAGGGTTAGTGAAGGTCGATGGTGCTGTAGAAACGCGTAAACGCTGCAAAATCGTTGCCGGACAGACCGTCAGCTTTGAAGGCCACAGCATTAACGTCGTGGCGTGATCCCAGGTGCCGGATGAGGTTAACCCCTGTCCGGCCACTTCCTCTCTCCTTTTCAGATAATGACTTCATCACCACTTCACAGTGAACTGTTAGCATGTTGTTTTTCCACATGAAGCGATCATCATGCCAACAATCGTTACCCACGCTGCCGTTCCTCTCTGTTTAGGATTAGGTCTCGGGCGTAAAGTCATCCCCCCGCAATTACTGTTTACTGGCGTCATTCTGGCTATGTTGCCGGATGCCGACGTACTGTCGTTTAAGCTTGGCGTCGCCTACGGCAACGTGTTTGGTCACCGCGGTTTTACCCATTCGCTGCTGTTCGCCTTCGTGGTGCCGCTGCTCGGCGTATGGATGGGTCGACGATGGTTTAAGGCAGGCTTAATTCGCTGCTGGCTATTCCTGACGGTTTCACTGCTGTCGCACAGCCTGTTGGATTCGGTCACCACTGGCGGCAAAGGCGTCGGCTGGCTGTGGCCGTGGTCGGATGAACGCTTCTTTGCACCGTGGCAGGTGATTAAAGTCGCCCCGTTTGCGCTATCACGCTACGCCACACCATACGGGCACCAGGTGATAATTTCGGAGTTGATATGGGTATGGCTACCGGGAGTTATGATGATGGGTGTGCTGTGGTGGTATCGGAAATATTAATTTGCCGGATACGACAAGCGTCTTATCCGACCGACATTCGTACATTGATTGCCGGACAGGGCGCGAGCCGCCATCCGGCAATCAATATCATTACTTACGGCGCCAGGTAGTGCCCTGCGGGCCATCTTCCAGCACGATACCCATCTCATTGAGACGGTCACGCGCGGCGTCAGCTGCCGCCCAGTCTTTGGCTTTACGGGCATCCAGACGCTGCTGGATTAACGCTTCAATTTCAGCAACTTCACCGTCATCCGCCTGCGCACCGCTTTGCAGGAATGCTTCGGGCTCCTGTTCCAGCAGGCCCAGCACGCTGGAAAGCTTACGCAGATGCGAAGCCATACCGTTAGCCGCCGCCATATCTTCACCCTTCAGGCGGTTAACCTCACGCGCCATATCAAACAGCACGGAGTAGGCTTCCGGCGTATTGAAGTCATCGTCCATCGCTTCAATGAAGCGTGCTTCAAAGGCTTCGCCACCGGCTGGGGCAACGGACTTATCGGTGCCGCGCAGCGCGGTATACAGACGCTCCAGTGCAGAGCGCGCCTGCTTCAGGTTCTCTTCGCTGTAGTTTAACTGGCTACGGTAATGACCAGACATCAGGAAGTAGCGAATGGTTTCGGCGTCGTAGTATTTCAGCACGTCACGCACGGTAAAGAAGTTGCCCAACGATTTGGACATTTTCTCCCGGTCAACCATCACCATCCCGGAGTGCATCCAGTAATTAACGTATTCACCGTCATGCGCACAGGTGGACTGAGCGATTTCGTTTTCATGGTGCGGGAACATCAGATCCGAACCACCGCCATGAATATCAAAATGGTTGCCCAACTGTTTGCAGTTCATCGCCGAACATTCGATGTGCCAGCCAGGACGACCCGCACCCCACGGAGACGGCCAGCTCGGCTCGCCTTCTTTGGACATTTTCCACAGCACGAAGTCCATCGGGTTGCGCTTCACATCAACCACATCAACGCGTGCGCCCGCCTGCAGCTGATCCAGATCCTGGCGTGACAGCTGACCATAGTTCGGGTCAGTCGGCACGTCGAACATCACGTCGCCGTTATCAGCGACATAAGCGTGACCTTTGGCAATCAGCTGTTCAGTGATTTCAATAATCTCAGCGATATGGTGCGTAGCGCGCGGCTCCAGATCCGGACGCAGAATATTCAGCGCGTCGAAATCGCTATGCATTTCCGCGATCATTCTGTCGACCAACGCCACAAAGCTCTCACCGTTTTCATTCGCGCGCTTGATGATTTTGTCATCGATATCAGTAATATTGCGCACATACTTCAGCTTATAGCCGAGGAAGCGCAGATAGCGAGCGACAACGTCGAAAGAAACGAAGGTACGTCCGTGGCCAATATGACAGAGATCGTAAACGGTAATACCACACACGTACATGCCGACTTCCCCGGCATGAATAGGTTTGAATTCCTCTTTTTGGCGCGTCAGTGTATTAAAGATTTTTAACATCGAAGATTCCGTGTAGACGTGTGTGGATAGTAAAGTCTGTATAATACCCATAATTTAGACCGGAAGCAGCACACTTTGCGAGGTGATCGCAGCTTGCGGTTATGCTATAACACACCCCTAACTCTGACCCTTCACGGGGTCGAAGCACCAATCTATCGGAACAGGATGCAAAAATGGTTACTTTCCACACTAATCACGGCGATATCGTAATCAAAACGTTTGATGATAAAGCGCCTGAAACAGTTAAAAACTTCCTGGACTACTGCCGCGAAGGTTTTTACAACAACACCATTTTCCACCGTGTTATTAACGGTTTCATGATCCAGGGCGGCGGTTTCGAACCTGGCATGAAGCAAAAAGCCACGAAAGAAGCGATCAAAAACGAAGCGAACAACGGTCTGAAAAACACCCGTGGTACGCTGGCGATGGCGCGTACTCAGGCTCCGCACTCCGCAACCGCACAGTTCTTCATCAACGTTGCAGACAACGACTTCCTGAACTTCTCCGGCGAAAGCATGCAGGGTTGGGGTTATTGCGTGTTTGCTGAAGTTGTTGAAGGCATGGACGTGGTTGATAAAATCAAAGGCGTTTCCACTGGTCGCAGCGGTATGCACCAGGATGTGCCAAAAGAAGACGTCATCATCGAAAACGTGACCGTTAGCGAGTAATCGTGACGACACTGTTTATTGCAGATCTTCACCTCTGC
>NZ_SZWS01000018.1:263212-278942 GCF_005281245.1 Citrobacter sp. wls826 | reverse complement strand
CCGGTTTTCTGCGTTTTTTAGCCGGTGATGCGCGAAAAGCTGATGCACTGTACATTCTCGGCGACCTGTTTGAAGCCTGGATTGGCGACGACGACCCAACCCCACTGCATCATGAAATAGCCGCGGCGATAAAATCACTGGTTGATTCCGGCGTTCCCTGCTTTTTTATTCACGGCAACCGAGATTTTCTGCTCGGCAAACGTTTTGCCCGTGAAAGCGGCATGAGCTTGCTGCCTGAGAAAAAAGTACTCAACCTGTATGGCCGCAAGGTATTGATCATGCATGGCGACACTTTGTGTACAGACGATGCAGGCTATCAGGCGTTTCGCGCCAAAGTACATCAACCCTGGCTACAGAAGCTGTTCCTCTCCCTACCTCTGTTCGTTCGCCAACGTATCGCCGCGAAAATGCGCGCCAACAGCAAAGCGGCCAACAGCAGCAAGTCACTGGCGATCATGGATGTGAATCCGCAGGCCGTCATCACCGAGATGGAAAAGCATCAGGTCCAGTGGTTAATTCACGGCCACACCCACCGCCCGGCAGTCCACGAACTTACGGCCAATGAGCAACACGCTTTCCGCGTGGTATTAGGCGCATGGCACACCGAAGGGTCGATGATCAAAGTCACGCCAGATGACGTTGAACTGATCGCATTTCCGTTTTAATTCCGCAGATATCCAGTTCCTCTTTACACAAAACTCGTTGAGATGCAGCCAGCTACAGAGGCTGCCTGAAGGGTGAAGTGTAAAGCGCGCAATCGTTTTCCTTGACGGCGAATTATGCTATTCTCTGTGGCCTCAAAAGTCGAGTGTAGTGCATCACAGGAGTTTTCAGACGCATGTCTTCCCGCAATAACCCGGCGCGTGTCGCCATCGTGATGGGGTCCAAAAGCGACTGGGCTACCATGCAGTTCGCCGCCGAAATCTTCGAAATTCTGAACGTGCCGCATCATGTTGAAGTCGTCTCCGCCCACCGCACCCCTGACAAGCTGTTTAGCTTCGCCGAAAGCGCAGAAGAGAACGGCTATCAGGTGATCATTGCCGGTGCTGGTGGCGCTGCACATCTGCCGGGCATGATTGCGGCGAAAACGCTGGTGCCTGTTTTAGGCGTCCCGGTGCAAAGCGCGGCGCTGAGCGGCGTAGATAGCCTTTACTCCATCGTACAGATGCCGCGCGGTATTCCGGTCGGAACGCTGGCTATCGGCAAAGCGGGCGCGGCAAATGCGGCCCTGCTGGCAGCACAAATTCTGGCAACACACGACAAAGCATTACACCAGCGTCTGAACGACTGGCGCAAAGCACAAACCGACGAGGTGCTGGAGAATCCGGACCCGCGAGGTGCGGCATGAAGCAGGTCTGCGTACTCGGTAACGGTCAGCTAGGGCGCATGCTGCGCCAGGCCGGTGAGCCGCTGGGCATTGCGGTCTGGCCCGTCGGGCTGGATGCCGAACCAGCAGCGGTCCCTTTTCAGCAAAGCGTGATCACCGCTGAGATTGAGCGCTGGCCGGAAACGGCGCTCACCCGCGAGCTCGCGCGCCACCCGGCGTTTGTCAACCGCGACGTTTTCCCGATTATTGCCGACCGTCTGACGCAAAAGCAGCTTTTTGACAAGCTCGGCCTGGCAACTGCGCCGTGGCAGTTGCTGGCGGATAAAAGCGAATGGCCTGCAGTATTCGACAAACTCGGTGAGCTGGCGATCGTGAAACGTCGCGTCGGCGGCTACGACGGTCGTGGGCAGTGGCGTTTACACGCAAATGAAAGCGAACAACTGCCGGACGACTGCTACGGCGAATGCATCGTTGAGCAGGGAATCAACTTCTCTGGTGAAGTCTCATTGGTTGGCGCTCGTGCGCACGACGGTAGCACCGTCTTCTATCCGCTGACCCATAACCTGCACCAGGACGGCATTCTGCGCACCAGCGTGGTCTTCCCGCAGGCTAACGCCAAACAGCAGAAACAGGCCGAAGCGATGCTCTCTGCCATCATGCAGGAGCTGGGCTATGTCGGCGTGATGGCGATGGAATGTTTCATCACCCCGGAAGGTCTGCTGATTAACGAACTGGCTCCACGCGTGCACAACAGCGGGCACTGGACGCAAAACGGTGCCAGCATCAGCCAGTTTGAGCTGCACCTGCGCGCCATTACCAACCTGCCGTTACCCACGCCGATAGTGAACACTCCTTCGGTGATGGTAAATCTGATTGGTAGCGACCTGAACTATGACTGGCTGAAGCTGCCGCTGGTGCATCTGCACTGGTATGACAAAGAGGTGCGTGAAGGGCGTAAGGTGGGACACCTGAACCTGAGCGACAGCGATACCGCGCGTCTTAGCGCGACGCTGGAAGCGCTTATCCCCCTGCTGCCGCCGGAATATGCCAGCGGTATTATCTGGGCGCAGTCAACGCTGAAATAAGCCATTAATGCCGGGGATTTGATTTTATCCTTCCCCGGCCCCTCCTCTGGCGCGTAAAATCCCCTCCATTGCTGTTTTTGTATTTTCAGGATCACACATGAACGATGGAACGGACTATCGCGCAATTTTGCTCGCTGGTACGCCTATAATCGATGTACGCGCCCCCGTCGAATTTCTGCAAGGCGCAATGCCGGGCGCAATCAACCTTCCCCTAATGAACGATGACGAACGTGCCGCCGTGGGTACCTGTTATAAACGTCAGGGACCCGAGGCAGCCCTCACGCTCGGTCATCAACTGGTCTGCGGCGAGACTCGCCAACAACGTATGAAGGCCTGGCTGGATGCCTGTCGTCAAAATCCTGCGGGTTATTTATGCTGCGCGCGCGGCGGTCAGCGTTCGCACATTGTGCAGCAGTGGCTGCACGAGTCCGGGATTGACTACCCGCTGATACACGGCGGCTACAAAGCCCTGCGTCAGGCGGCGATTCAGCTGACGGAAGAATTAGTGCAAAAGCCGATCGTCTTAATTGGCGGCTGTACCGGGAACGGTAAAACGCAGCTGGTGCAACAGCAGCCGAACGGCGTGGATCTCGAAGGTCTGGCGCACCA
The DNA here is from genome assembly GCF_005281245.1 of Citrobacter sp. wls826. Lineage (NCBI taxonomy): Bacteria > Pseudomonadati > Pseudomonadota > Gammaproteobacteria > Enterobacterales > Enterobacteriaceae > Citrobacter > Citrobacter sp. wls826. The sequence goes on along the minus strand of NZ_SZWS01000018.1, from coordinate 275,921 downwards.
TCGCGGTTCCTCGTTTGGTCGCACCGTTGAACCGCAGTTGAGTCAGGCGAGTTTTGAAAACCTGCTGGCGGTCGAAATGCTCAGAACCGACAGCCGTCAGGATCTGCGTCTGTGGGTACTGGAAGATGAAGGCCGCATGATCGGGGCTAATCATCTGCCTGAGTGCCTGCGTGAACGCATGACCCAGGCATCTATTGCAGTGGTGGACGATCCTTTTGAGCGTCGTCTGGAGCGACTGCGTGAAGAGTATTTCGTGCGGATGCACCACGATTTTACCCATGCTTATGGCGAGAGTCAGGGCTGGCAGGAGTATAGCGAGTATCTGCACCACGGCCTGTTTGCTATTCGCCGCCGTCTGGGTTTACAACGTTTTGCCGAGCTGACCGCCCTGCTCGACGTGGCTCTGCGCGAACAGCAAGCGACGGGCAGTACCGACGCCCATATGGGCTGGCTGGTGCCGTTGCTCAACGAGTATTACGACCCGATGTATCGCTATCAGTTGGAAAAGAAAGCCGCGAAAATCGTCTTTCGCGGCACATGGCAGGATGTTGCCGACTGGCTTAACGCACAGTGATCAGTGTCTGTCGCGCTTATCCGCGCGTTTCGCCAGCCAGTCGCCCAGCACCTGAACGACCTGCACCAGAATAATCAGCGCCACCACGGTGACGATCATGACCTGGGTTTCGTAGCGGTAATAACCAAAGCGAATCGCCAGGTCGCCTACCCCACCGCCACCAACGATTCCGGCCATCGCGGAGTAACCGATCAGACTCACCAGCGTTATCGTCAACCCACGCAGCAGACCCGCGCTCGCTTCAGGTAACAGAACGGTGCAGATGATGCGCATCGGGCTGGCGCCAAAGGCTTCCGCCGCTTCAATAATGCCTTTATCGACTTCGCGCAGTGCGCTGTCGACCAGACGGGCATAAAAAGCGATTGCCGCCACCGAGAGCGGAACCGACGCCGCAATCGGTCCAATGGTATTTCCGAGTAAAAACTGGGTGAGCGGCAGCAGCAGCACCAGCAGGATCACAAACGGCACCGAACGGATGATATTCACCAGCACGGAGCTGAGCAGATACACAAAACGGTTTTGCCAGAATAAATGCCGGTCGGTGACGAAAATAAGAAAACCGAGCGGCAGACCGCCAATAATCGCCAGCACCGTAGAGATGCTTAGCATCTGAAAGGTTTCATTAAACGCCAGCGTCAAATCAGGCAATAAATCATCCACGAATCACCTCCACCTGTGCCGTGCGTTGACGAATATGTTCCACGGCGACATCCACCGCAGAAGGGTTATGCGGCGCGGTCAGTTGCACCACCAGAATCCCCAGCGCACGCTCGCCGATATATTCAATTTTGCCGTGCAGAATGTTCACCGCCACACCAAATTTAACCGCGACTTCTGACAACACCGGTTGTTCCGCCGAATCGCCGATGAACAGAATTTTCAGCAACTGGCCAGGCAAATGCTGGCGCAAGCGTTCGGGTAGCGTCAGATTGAGGGTATGCGACACCAGTTGCTGCGTGAAAGCGTGCTGCGGGTGAGCAAAAACGTCAAACACCTCACCGGACTCCACCACCTTGCCGCCGGACATCACCGCCACACGATCGCAAATCGATTTGATCACGTTCATCTCGTGAGTGATCAGCACGATCGTGATCCCCAGCTGTTGGTTGATCTGCTTAAGCAATGCCAGAATAGTGGCCGATGTCTCCAGATCCAGCGCAGAGGTCGGTTCATCACACAGCAGCACATCGGGGTGATTGGCAATCGCACGGGCAATACCAACGCGCTGCTTTTGCCCGCCGCTGAGCTGCACAGGAAAGCGGTTCGCCTTGTCAGACAGCCCCACCAGCGTCAGGATTTCGCTGACGCGTGGGCCAATTTTACTGCGCTCCCATCCGGCAGCCTTCAGGCTGAAAGCGACGTTTTGCGCCACGGTACGGGTATGCATCAGATTAAAATGCTGAAAAATCATCCCAATACGCTGACGGGCTTTACGTAGTTGCGCCCCTTCCAGCGCGGAAATTTCTACGCCGTTAACCTTTACGCTTCCCAGGCTTGGTCGCGTTAAGGCGTTCAGGGTGCGCAGCAGCGTACTTTTCCCCGCGCCGCTGGTCCCGACAATGCCAAATATCTCACCTGCGCCTATGCGCAAGCTGACGTCATCAACCGCCCGGGTTGATGGTCCACGGCCTGCGCTAAAATCCACGCAAACCTTTTCTATCTCAATCATAGCCACCTCAGAAATGCGAAAAGGGCAGTCGCCGCTGCCCCTGTTAACCTTGTGCGCAGCGATTATTGGGCTGCCGACATCCATTCCGGTTTCTGGAAGGCGCTGTAGATATTTTGCGGATCGTCGATCACCGCGCGATACGCCGGAGATTTCACCGCCGCCACAATATCTTTCGCGAACGGTTTATCCGCATCTTCACTGCGAACCGCTATGATATTTTTCAGATTTTCGTCCAGATGCTCTTGCTTGATGGCACTGGCGAGATCCAGTTTCGCCGCCACGGCAAAGTTACCGTTGACCAGCGCGCCGGTCACACCGTCCAGGGTACGCGGCAGTTGTGCCGCTTCCAGCGGTTTAAACACCAGCCCTTTCGGGTTGCTGGCGATATCGCGCTCAGAGGCTTTAGTCGGATCGATAGTGTCTTTGATGGTAATAAGGTCAATAGACTGCAGGAAACGCAGACCGCGAGCCAGATTGGTTGGATCATTGGAAAGCGTGATCACATCCCCTTTTTTTAACTCATCCAGGCTTTTGATTTTATGTGAGTAAAAACCCATCCCGGCCGTCGGGACCACAATCAGCTTGCTCAGCTTCAGTCCTTTATCAGCGGTGAATTTGTCAAAGTAGAGCGAGTGCTGGAACAAGTTGGCATCAATACTGCCGTTGGAAAGCGCCATGTTCGGCTGCACGTAGTCGCTGAATTCGCGCACCACTACCTTATAGCCTTTCTCTTTCAGCGTAGGGGCAATGGCCTGTTTCACCATATCGCCGTACGGCCCAGGTGCGACGCCAAACACGATGGTATGCGGGTCACTGTTCGCATGAGCAAGTTGTAATCCACAGGCCAGTAACAGCGCTCCGGTCGCGACGCGTAAACTCTGACGCAATCCCATAATTTCTCCATTTTAACGTTGTGGTGTCATGTCTCACGCCGTTCTTGCGGCGTTGTTCTTGTTGGCCTGTTAACAGGCTGATTGTTAACATGACACAGATCACAACCTGCTGTCCTTGAAATTATTTCATGATGTTGCGGGATATGTCGTTGAATGTACGTTGAAGGTACTAATGCGTTTTTCAGCAAAGGATAGTAAAAAACCGGATAACCTTCTGGTTACCCGGTTTTGGCAGGGAAATTGACTTAGAAATCGTAACGCAGACGAACCAGGTTCATATCACCCAGATTGTCGGTGCTGGAGGTGAAGACGTGTTCGTAATCCACACGGAAACCGTAGTCCAGCTGGAAGCTGATACCCACACCATTGTCGGTACGCAGGTAGTTACGACCATTCACGTATTCAATACGGTCGCCCATAACGTAGGGTTGAACGGATTTCAGCGCATACTGACCAACCGGGAAGGTGTAACCCGCGAAGTATTCCAGACCCCAGGCATCACCGGCAAAGTAATCGTTAACAGAGACTTTTTTGGTGGTCATGAAGTTTTGATACCAACCGCCGCCCATCGAGAAGGTCCAGTTGTCCGGTTTCCAGCTCAGCGCGGTACCGACGATGTTTTGATCGTAGGTTTTGCTGGTGTCGCCACGCATTTCCGCGCGGGTGTAGTTCCACGCCGTACCCCAGGTCAGGTCATCGGTGATGTGATAATCCACACCCAGCGAGCCACCGCCTTTACGCTTGTAGCGCAGACCGTTGTTCGGGTTGTAATCATCGCTGAACAGATAAGACGCGTAGAGATCAACATCGCCAACCGTTTTCTTATACTTCAGTGATTTACGCGTACGATAGGAACCGTCATAGTCGCCATTGATACCGTTACCTGGTGCCTGACCGATCATGTCGTAGTCCCAGATATCCGTTTTCGCACCAACCACATCATAGTAAATGCTGTTCTGTTGACCGAAGGTCAGCGTACCCCATGTCGCGCTCTTCAGACCGGTGTACAACATACGACGCGTGGTATCGTTGGCGCCGTTAGCATAGTGATTATCCCAGTTGAACATTGCCGGGAAGTTTACGCCCAGCTCGTAATAACTCACCCAGCTGATGTCATCAAACAGATAGTAATCAGCGGCGAAGCGGAAACGCGTCCCGCCGTCGAAACCATTACGTTTGTAGCCATTCTTACCATCGTCACCGGCCATATTCTGGAACTGCGGACGAATACTCCCGCCAACGGTGAAGTTAAGACGGCTCAGCGGGTTGCCCGCCTGTGGATCTTGTTTCAGGACCGTGATTTCCGCCTGGGAGGCGAATGTCGTTAATGCCACTGCTGCGCCGATCGATACCGCCAGCGCCGTTTTTTTTATAGTCATTATTTGTACCTTGATAGATAGCCTGCCAATTATTCAGCATACAAATATTAACGTTTATTAATACACTCGTGTTGTCGGGTTTTTATTGTTCTGTGCTGTTAAATATCAATGAGTTATCAATTTGTGCTACATAGATAAAAAACGCACCGATTTAAAAAACCGGTGCGTAATCATCACGAATATGAATTAACTACTGAATTGACGGAACAGCGCTTTGCCTTTTAGCAGACGTGAACCGAGCCATCCGCCGCATAACGAGAGCAACAATGCCCCACAAAGCGGCAACACGACCCACAGTCGCCAGTCTGGCTCCCACGGAAAATCAAACACTCGGGTTTGCAGCACCGCCAGTGCGGTTTCCGCACCGATGGCAGCCACCAGTCCGGCGACCATCCCGAGCATGGCGAACTCGCACCATAGCGTGGTACGCAATAGCTTCTTACCCGCGCCCAGCGTGCGCCAGACCACCAGTTCCTGATGACGCTGACGCATTCCGACCTGGACCTGCGCCAATAGCAGCAACATACCGCAAGCGGTAACCAGCACCACCATCACCTCCAGTGCCCGGCTCACCTGCTCCAGCACCTGGCTCACCTGTTTGAGGATTGCGCCAATATCCAGCAGGCTGATAGTCGGGAATTCGCGGTTAAGCTGCGTCAGCATGCCGTTGCCGTTCTCCCAGCGAAAGCTGGTTAACCAGCTTTGCGGCTGAGCGTCCAGCGCGCCGGAGGGAAAGATAAAGAAGAAGTTGGGGCGCAGGCTTTCCCAGTCCACTTTGCGCAGACTGCTAACCGTGGCGCTGAAATCCTGGGTATCGCCCATAAAGGTCACCCGATCGCCAAGTTTGACGTTCAGCCGTTTCGCCAGCCCCTCTTCCATCGAGACTTCGCCCGCTTTTGGCGGCCAGCTTCCGGCAACGATCGGGTTATGATCCGGTCGGGTATCCTGCCAGGTCAGATTAAGCTCACGGTTCAGCGCCTCATCGTGATTGCCTTCGGTCGGCTTCTCATTGATCGCCGTCAGACGCGCCCGCACAATCGGATAGAACGATTCCGGGATCACCTGATGCTCAGCCAGGAAAGCCTTGAGTGGAACCACCTGTTCGGTGGCAATGTTGATGAGAAAATAGTTCGGGCTTTCCGGCGGCATTTGCTGCTGCCAGCGGTCGAGCAGGTCACCACGCAGTACCAGCAGCAGCGCCAGCAACATAAAGGAAAGCGAAAATGCCGACAGCTGACTGAGCGTTGACCACGGCTGGCGCAACAGCCGACTGACCGCTAAACGCAGCGGCAGCGAGGTGAGCGTCAGGCCACGCAGCACGTTGAGCAGCATCCAGCCGAGCACCCCGCACAAAAGCGCCAGCACTACCGCTCCGGCCAGCACGGCCCACAGCAGCGGACTTCCGCCCATCAGTCCGGCGAGCAGGGCAATCACGACTATCAATACCACCGGCAAATAAAACTTCAGCGGCCAGACGTTTGCCACCACGTCACGGCGCAGTACCCGCAGTGGCTGAGTCGCCAGCAGCAAACGGTAAGGGCGTAACCCCACCAGCAGAGAAATGACCGTCATGGTGCCTAATGCCCATAGCCACGGCCAGGGACTGGCAGGCGGCAGTTCGCCGGGCAGTACCGGCTTAAGTAATACCACCAGCACGCGTTCAAACAACAGCCCGAATAACCCTCCGGTCACGCCAGACAGCACCAGCACCATCAGCCATTGACCAACAATTAGCCTGCGCAACTGTGCTCTGCCCGCGCCAAGGGTTTTCAGAATAGCCACCAGATCGTAACGACTGCGGCAGTAATGGCTCATCGCCACGGCAACCGCAGCGACCGCCAGCAGCAGGGTTAGCAGCGCCGACAGCAGCAGGAACTGTTGCGAACGCTCCAGTGATTTCCCCAGCGCCCCTTCATCCTGCTCCAGCCCATACCAGCGCTGTTCAGGCTTTAACTGCGGGAGCAGCCATTTTTCATAGGCTTCCAGTTGCTGCGGTGTCCCGCCAAATTTATAGCGCCAGGTCACCCGGCTCCCCGGCTGGACCGCCGCCGTTTTTTCGACATCCGCCATGTTCATCATCAGGCGCGGCGCTATCTGGAACGGATTAAAACCGGCGTCCGGCTCCTGCACCACTTCCCCGGCGATGCGCAGCGTGGCATCACCCACGTCGATGGAATCACCGATTTTTAAGTTTAGCAACGCCATCAGACGCGGAGCCAGCAGCACCGAGCCTGGCTGAGGTTTCAGTCCCGGCGGATTGGTTTGCAACGTGCCATACATCGGATACACATCATCCACCGCTTTGACGTTCGCCAACTGCGGCGTATCCCGGGCAAAGGTCATAGTGGCAAAGGTCAGCTGTTCGCCCACTTTCAGGCCACGCTGTCGCGCCTCGTCAATCCACGCTTTCGGCACGGTACGCGAACTTTGTAGCGACCGATCTCCCGCCATAAACTCACGGCTTTGCTGGCTCAGCCCTTTTTCCATACGATCGCTGATATTGCCCAGCGCCAGCACGCAGGCCACGGCCAGGCTCAGCGCCAGCCAGACAATCAGTAATGAAGGCGAGCGCCATTCGCGCCAGAACCAGCGTGCAATCATGCCTCCTCCTGCAACTGTCCGTTCACCAGACGTAAACGCCGATCGCAACGCGCCGCCAGTTGAGAATCATGGGTCACCAGAATCAGGGTGGTGCCATGTTCCCGGTTCAGAGAAAACAGCAGGTCGGCGATTTTGTCTCCGGTCTGGCGGTCCAGATTGCCCGTCGGTTCATCGGCAAACAGTACGTCAGGACGACCGTTAAACGCCCGCGCCAGCGCTACGCGCTGCTGCTCCCCGCCGGAAAGCTGGGCCGGAAGATGATCAAGACGTTTTCCCAGCCCCAGTTGCTCCAGCAACGTTTTTGCCCCGTCGCGACTTTTTCCGCTGTTTTCGCCGCGCAACAACGCGGGCAACTCGACGTTTTCCAGCGCGTTTAGGGTCGGAATTAACATGAATGACTGGAAGACAAAACCCACGTGTCGCGCCCGCAGCTGTGCCCGGGCTTCTTCATCCATGGTGTGCAGCGCCTGCCCCACCAGGCTGACTTCACCGCTGGTACCATCGTCCAGCCCGGCGAGGATCGCCAGCAGTGTGGATTTTCCTGAACCCGACTCGCCAATCAGCGCAATGGTCTCGGCGCGTTTGACAACCAGTTCAACTCCGGTAAGGATGGATAGCTCATGATCACCCTGACCGACGGATTTCTTAAGATGATGAACTTCAACAATGTTTTCCGCTGGCATTGGCCTTTCCTGTTCCTGGTCCTGTTAACTTTCCGCGCCGCCGCAGCGGACACGTTATTAATTCTGGGTGACAGCCTGAGCGCCGGATACCGTATGTCCGCCAGCGCCGCGTGGCCTGCGCTACTTAATGATAAATGGCAAACCAAAACGCCGGTGGTGAATGCCAGTATTAGCGGCGACACCTCGCAGCAGGGTCTGGCCCGTCTGCCTACATTACTGAAGCAGCACCAGCCGCGCTGGGTGCTGGTCGAACTTGGCGGCAACGACGGTCTGCGCGGTTTTGCGCCTGCGCAAACCGAACAAACCCTGCGCACGATTCTGCAGGATGTGAAAGCAGCAAATGCCGAACCGCTGCTGATGCAAATTCGTCTGCCGGCAAACTACGGTCGCCGTTATAATGAAAGCTTTAGCGCGATTTATCCAAAACTCGCCAAAGAGTTTGATATACCTCTGCTGCCCTTTTTTATGGAAGAGGTTTATCTGAAACCCCAGTGGATGCAGGATGATGGTATTCATCCTAACCGTGACGCCCAGCCGTTTATTGCCGACTGGATGGCGCAACATCTCACTCCTCTAGTAAATCACGACTCGTAAAACAACGGAGATCCTGACAGGTAAAGTTATGCAAAAATCGGTCTTAATAACAGGATGTTCCAGCGGAATCGGTCTGGAAAGCGCGCTTGAGCTAAAGCGCCAGGGTTTTCAAATTCTGGCAGGCTGTCGCAAACCTGACGATGTGGCGCGTATGAACAGCATGGGATTCACCGGCATATTGCTGGATCTGGATGCACCCGAGAGCGTAGATCGCGCGGCTGATGAGGTGATCGCCCTGACCGATAATCGTTTGTATGGGATCTTTAACAACGCCGGATACGGCGTCTATGGCCCACTGCCCACCATCAGCCGCGAGCAGATGGAACAGCAGTTTTCCGCCAACTTCTTCGGCGCACATCAGCTTACCATGCGCCTGTTACCCGCCATGCTACCCCACGGCGAAGGACGAATTGTGATGACCTCGTCGGTAATGGGATTGATCTCAACGCCGGGGCGCGGGGCCTATGCCGCCAGCAAATATGCGCTGGAAGCCTGGTCCGACGCGCTGCGTATGGAGCTGCGCCACAGCGGGATTAAGGTCAGCCTGATTGAGCCAGGCCCTATTCGCACCCGCTTTACCGAAAACGTCAACCAGACCCAGAGCGATGCTCCCGTGGAAAACCCCGGAATTGCCGCGCGTTTTACGCTGGGGCCACAAGCGGTTGTCGCCAAAGTGCGTCATGCGTTTGAGAGCGACAAACCAAAGCTGCGTTATCCGGTTACGCTGGTGACCTGGGCAGTTATGCTACTGAAGCGCCTGTTGCCAGGCCGCATAATGGACAAAATTTTACAGGGTTGAGTTGAAGCACGCGCGTCAGCCCCCATGTAACAAGAAATCGACAAAAGAGAGTAACTCCATGTCCACACAGAATATTGTTAACATTAACGAATCGAACCTCCAGCAGACCCTTGAACAGTCGATGACCACGCCGGTCCTGTTCTATTTTTGGTCTGAGCGCAGCCAGCATTGTCTGCAATTAACGCCGGTACTGGAGAACCTTGTTGCTCAGTACAACGGTCAGTTTATTCTCGCCAAGTTAGACTGCGACGCCGAGCAGATGATCGCCTCCCAGTTTGGTCTGCGCGCGATCCCCACGGTTTATCTGTTCCAGAACGGTCAGCCGGTAGATGGATTCCAGGGCCCGCAGCCGGAAGAAGTTATTCGCGCGCTGCTGGAGAAAGTGTTACCGAGCGAAGAAGAGTTGAAAGCGCGCCAGGCGATCGAGTTCATCGAAGCCGGCAATCACGCTGATGCGCTGCCGCTGCTGAAAGAAGCCTGGCAGATCTCCAACCAGAGCAGCGAAATTGGCCTGCTGCTGGCGGAAACGCAAATCGCCCTGAACCGTTCTGACGAAGCCGAAGCGGTGCTGAAAACTATCCCGTTGCAGGATCAGGACACCCGTTATCAGGGCCTGGTGGCACAGATCGAACTGCTGAAGCAGGCGGCTGATACACCTGAAATCCAACAGTTGCAGCAGCAGGTCGCCAGCAATCCACAGGATGCGGCGCTGGCAACTCAACTGGCCATTCAGTTACACCAGGTCGGACGTAACGAGGAATCACTGGAATTGCTGTTCAGTCACCTGAAGAAAGATCTCACTGCAGCCGACGGTCAGGCGCGTAAAACCTTCCAGGAGATCCTTGCCGCACTGGGCACCGGCGATGCGCTGGCCTCGAAATACCGCCGCCAGCTGTACGCGCTGTTGTACTAATCCGCTGCATTTGCCTGATGGCGCTTGCGCTAATCGGGCCTACAATCTCCCCGTAGGCCCGCGCCATCCGGTACTCCATTAGTTTTTTTTCAAATGCGTCACCACCAGTTGGTGACGTGAATTATAGAACTTCCGATAGGTCAGGTAGCAGGCGATAATGGTTGACAGACTGGCGGTCGAAAGCAGCATAAACGTCACCATAATCTGATACTTAATCGCTTTTACCGGATCAATACCTGCAAAGATCAACCCGGACATCATCCCCGGTAAACTCACCAGTCCCACGGTCTTCGCTGAATCGATCGTCGGGATCAGCGAAGCGCGAATACTGTCGCGAATCAGCGGCGCGGAGGCCACTTTCGGCGTCGCACCGAGGCTGAGTTTTTCCTGAATTTGCTGCTGTTCGCTGTTAAACCGCTGCCCCAGATTGTTGTAACACAGCCCTACCGCAACCATCGCATTGCCTGCAATCATGCCGGAAATTGGGATCACCTGCATTGGGGTAAACTCGATAGAGCCTGACAGAACCAGCACCGCCAGCGTTAACCCCGCCCCCGCCGTGATGGCGATAAATGACGAGAGAAAAGCTTTATCAATATATTTACTGCGCTTTTGCGCGTTATAGGCCGCGTTGAAACAGATAAACAGCACCATCAATAAGGTCAGAATGCTGTGGTTAACGCCGAAAATATATTTCAGAACATAACCAACGATAATAAGCTGAACCACCGCCCGGCAAACGCTCCAGAGAATATCTTTTTCCAGCGCCAGTTTTTCTTTGTTGCTGATCAGTATCGCGACCACCACCAGCATCATCGCTAACGCCAGTGATTCATTGGTAATATTATGCTCGTTCATTGCTTACTTCCTGCATTTCCCCGGCGTGCGGTTGAAGGGTTATGACATTATCCGCATGATTAATTTCATCTTTGTCGTGCGTCACCCACAGCACAGCAATATTCTTATCGCGGACATAGTGGTGAATTAATTCGTTCACATTCCGTTTATTGGCTTCATCCAGCGCGCTGGTAATTTCATCAAGCAGCAGGATTTTTGGCAGAAACTGTAAATTACGAATTAATGAGACGCGTTGCTTTTCGCCGCCAGACAGCTCATTGATGTTTTTTTTGAGGATCGTTTCGGGTAGCTCAAAACGGGCCAGATCGGCAAGAAACACATCCGGATCCGGACGTTTATCGCGGATTTGCCAGGGGAAAATGAGGTTGTCGTAAACGGTGTCACCAAACAACGCGGGCGTTTGCGCACAATAAGAAACCTGCTGGCGATATGTTTCAGGCTTAAGAGTGTTTATCTCCTTGCCCTCAAAGAGAATTTCACCGGCAGTCGGGCTAATTAATGACGCCACTATCTTGAGTAACGTACTTTTACCGCAACCAGACTGGCCGGTAATCAGCTTAAATTCTCCGGCCCGGAGATTAAAACAGATGTTATTGAGAACCTGCGTCGCCCCTGCCTGCCATGCGACATTTTTTAACTGAAGCAGAATGCTGCTTTCTTCCATTACCAATCCCTTTTTTACCTCTTTCGTGCAGACAGTCTATCCCTGTAATTTATTATAGGGGAGCCCACCCTGATAAATCGGGTATAATTTGACTAATGAGGCAGTAAAGGACAACACAACAGGAGGTTTCATCAATGCTCATTTTTATTCCTATTCTCATTTTTGTCGCGCTGGTCATCGTCGGTGCTGGCGTCAAAATCGTCCCGCAGGGATATCAGTGGACGGTCGAGCGTTTTGGCCGTTACACCAAAACCCTGCAACCGGGTTTAAACCTTGTTGTACCGTTCATGGACCGCATCGGTCGTAAGATCAACATGATGGAACAGGTGCTTGATATCCCCTCTCAGGAAGTCATCTCCAAAGACAACGCCAACGTCGCGATCGATGCCGTCTGCTTTATTCAGGTGATCGACGCGCCAAAAGCGGCTTATGAGGTCAGCAACCTGGAACTGGCGATCATCAACCTGACCATGACCAACATTCGTACCGTTCTCGGCTCGATGGAACTCGATGAAATGCTCTCCCAGCGCGACAACATCAACACGCGCCTGCTGCATATCGTTGATGAGGCCACGAATCCCTGGGGCATCAAAATCACCCGTATTGAAATCCGCGATGTGCGTCCGCCGGCGGAACTTATCGACGCCATGAACGCGCAGATGAAAGCCGAACGTACCAAGCGCGCCTATATTCTTGAAGCGGAAGGGATCCGTCAGGCAGAAATCGTCAAGGCCGAAGGTGAGAAACAGTCGAAAATCCTCAAAGCGGAAGGTGAACGCCAGTCGGCATTTTTACAGGCTGAAGCGCGTGAACGTTCCGCAGAAGCCGAGGCCCGCGCGACGCAGATGGTTTCGGAGGCCATTGCCGCCGGGGATATTCAGGCCGTGAACTACTTCGTGGCGCAGAAATACACCGAAGCGCTGCAACACATCGGTTCGTCGAATAACAGCAAAGTGGTGATGATGCCGCTGGATGCCAGCAGCCTGATGGGGTCCATTGCCGGGATAGCCGAACTGGTGAAAGACAGCGCCAGCGAACGGAAAAAATCATGATAGCGATGATTCTGGTGCACCCGCACATCT
>NZ_SZWS01000018.1:256219-263057 GCF_005281245.1 Citrobacter sp. wls826 | reverse complement strand
GCCTGGCTGTGGTGGAAGTGGCTGGCAAGGCGCGTACAAGATCAGAAACCCGCCGACAGCCATCTTAACCAGCGCGGGCAGCAGTTGGTTGGCCGTCGATTTATTCTGGAAACCGCCCTGGTCAATGGCCGCGGACATATGCGCGTCGGCGACAGCTCATGGCCCGTCAGCGCCCGCGACGATTTGTGCGCCGGAACGCAGGTTGAAGTTATTGCCGTTGAGGGAATTACCCTGATTATTACAGCGGTATCACACTAAAAAGACAGGAAATAAGACTATGGTCAGGAAGACACCCCTTGCCTTTGCCCTTTGCTCATTATTGGTCGCCGCCCCGCAGGTATTCGCCTCTTTCGATATGGAAGACTGCAAATGGAGCGACGACAGCTGCCTGCTGAAAGGCACCCCCACCTTCAATCCGGAAAACGACAGCCGTGATAACCTGCTGCGGCTGCTGAGCCAGGAGAAATCATTTGCTCTGCCGGTGCAGTCGATGCCGGCGGACATCACCCGCTCCCGCGATTTCTATTTTGCGTATCATCCGCAGTGGGATGACATTGCCCCGCAGCCAGCCGCAGCGCAGGTATCTGCCGAAGACAGCCCCCTGTCCCGACAGATAGCCGAACTGAACATTAGCGCAGACGAAATAAACGTCAACGACGCTGAGCTTGAGAACCGTCATGTTTCGAACAATACCGCGAGCGTCAGCGCGTTTTTTGCCGCACTGCTGGCCGACTCAACGTTAACGGCAAATCAGCGTCAGGCCCTGGCCCAGGCGCGCACAGGACTGTTATCCGGGGCAACCCGCGAGCAGATTGAGTCATCGCTTGCCACTCTCCCGGCAGATTCTCCAGCTCAGTCCTACAAAAGCTATCTGGCAGCGGCCGCCAGTTTTTATGCCGGTGATTATGCCAGCGCCGAACAGGATTTCGCTCAGCTAGCCAAAAGCGATCGTCCGTGGCTGGCTGAGACCGCGCAATACATGCTGATACGTGCGGCGTTGAACAAAAGCAGCCAGAACAGCGTGGGCGAGTACGGCGATTTTGATATCACAAAAATTAACCGCGAGGACGCTTCTCAGGCTCAGACGCTGGCGCAAGCCTATCTGCAACACTACCCGCAAGGCCTGTACGCCGCTTCCTCGCACGGTATGCTGCGTCGTATCAACTGGTATTTACAGGCGTGGCCGCAATTGGCGGGGTTGTATGAGCAGACGCTTCAGCAATCGGCTGACGCACAGCAACTGCGTGAGATCGTCATCGAATACGATAATGTCTACGGCATGGCGTTCTACGAACAGTCCGTGGTGGAGGCTTTCCCCGATGCGCCGCTTGTCAGCTATATCGAACTGCTGCGCGCGTTGCGCCTGAATAACAACAACAAACCAACGCTGACGCAGGCCCAGCTTGACGCCAGCAAACCGGTGTTTGAGCAGAGCCAAAAACTGCCGCTATGGCGCGATCTGCAGCTGAATCTGTGGCTGGCAACGGGCAACTACGCGGCGATTATTTCGGCAGTTACCCCAGCGCAGAAACTTCCGGCCCACGATACGCTGGCCTTCAGCGAACAGGTGCTGTACGGCGAAGCGCTGATGGGCCAGCAGAAATGGCCCACGGCACGTGATTTCTGGCAGACATTGCTGAAGCTCAGCCAGGACAATGAACAGCAGCAGTATGTGCAGGCTAAGCTAGCCGCGACGCTGGTTTATAGCGGCGACGTGGCGGCAATTTTCGCCCCAGAAAGCGCAGTAACTAACCTGCGCTTTCGCTCGCAGGTGCTGAAAACCCAGGCCACGCCTGAACTACTGCGCCAGCAAGCCGTCCACGGCCCTAATAACGAAGAGCGTACCATCGCCCTGCATACGCTGCTGGTGCGGGATCTCACTGAGCATCGCTTTGACGACTGGCTGAATGACAGAAAACTGGCCAGCGCCATTACGCCGCCGGTCATTGGCGAAGCGTTTGATGACGTTAATCTGAGTATTTTCGACTGGAACGGCGACTCTGCCGAGAGCGGTTATACCTGTCGCAGCCTCAATGAAACGGTAACGGTTCTGAGCAAACAAGCGCATGATGCCCACGCCCTGAACTGCTTAGGCGAATTTTTCCGCACTACGCAAACCCACGTTGATTTATGGAAAAACAGTTCCGGCAACGATGTGCTTGGATCAGCAATCTCGCGCAAGAAACCGTTCGGCCAGTTCGACAGGCAAAGCTACTACCAGCAGGTGATCACATCGCCAAAAGCAGAGGTTGAAGATAAGAGCTTTGCGCTGTATCGCGCCATCATGTGCTATGCGCCGTCAGGCTCTAACGAGTGCGGCGGTGAGGAAGTGGATAAACTACAGCGTAAAGGCTGGTTCACCCAACTGAAAACGCAGTATCCGGGAAGTCCGTGGGCGCAAAAACTCAAATACTACTGGTAACTGCGCTGCTACTCGGCCAGGCACAGGCGGCGGAAATCGTCGCCGCCCGTGAACATCCGGCCTTCTGGCTATGGTCCGGAGTGAAGGCCAGTGACGAGCTGAAAAACGCACAAACAGTCTATCTGCATCAGGGCGAAGTCCTGGTTCGTTCAGGTAACGTGGTGTTCCAGCGTCTCGGGCTGCCGGTTAATCGCCTGACTTTCCCCTCTATCTGGTTGACCGTGCGCTTTACCACACTCGACGTACCGGAGGAGATCCCGGCGCGCATCATACGCTTGATGCAACGCTGGCAGGCGGCCGGAAATCACGTCATCGGCCTGCAGGTTGATTTTGACGCGGCGACCCATCAGCTTGCCGATTACGCCTACTTTCTGCAGCAGTTACGCCAACGGCTACCGACCGAGTTTGCACTTGGCGTAACCGGACTACTGGATTGGGCAAAAACGGGCGACGTCGCCACGCTGAACGCGCTGGCGGTCGATGAACTGGTGGTCCAGAGCTATCAGGGGCGTCACACGGTACCGAATTATCAGGCGTATCTGCCCGCCCTCAGTCGTCTGCGCATTCCATTTAAGCTGGGGCTGGTACAAAACGGTAGCCGGGACCCGCAGGCTGAAGCGCAGCTTGAGAAATCACCGTGGTACCGCGGCACGGTGGTGTTTATGCTTAATCCGCCACCCCGTTAAGCCTTCGCTTTGTGGTGGCAGCAGCCGGAGAGATTATCAATAATCGGGCATTCAGCGCTGTCATCGCCAGGGCAACTCTCCGCCAGCGCCAACAAATGCAAGCGCATAGCCTGCAGCTCGCTGATATGGCGCTCAATGTCCGCCACCTTTTCTAACGTACGCTTTTTCACATCTGCGCTGTGACGCGCCGGATCGTTAAACAGGTTCACCAACTCGCCGCACTCTTCCAGGTTAAAACCAACCTGTCGTGCCTGTCGCAACAGCGTAAGCTCATTCAGATGCTGTTGGTTGTATGTGCGATAGCCATTTTCGCTACGCAGCGGCGGCGTCACTAACCCCTTTTCTTCGTAAAAGCGTATCGCTTTGCTGGTTAAACCGGTTTTTTTCGCAACATCGCTAATATTCACATTTCCCCCGCTGATCTTGTTGGTACTGAGCCACATTATAGCCCACATTGCCGTAATCCTTTACCCAAGAACCCCGCGCATTTTCCACCATCACAGCGATGCACAAATCCTTTTAATTCACATTGTTATATCCGATTCAGATCACATTTCAGCATTTATTGACCACGCAAAATTGACTCAAATCAAAAGATGCATCGGTTCTGCACCTTTCATCTTGAACAAAGGGAAACAATTTTATATACAAACGCGAATGATAATGATGATCATTTACATTCAATAAAGGTTCTCTTATGTTGCCACGGATTAACCAAAGGCCATTTATTCTTTCAGCCCTGACATTATGCATGTCCGGCGCTACTTTTGCAGCGACCTCTCCAACACACGGCTCAACGTCCGACGAAGATACGGTGATCGTTACGGCTAACCGCACAGAAAGTAGTCTCTGGGATAGCCCGGCAACCATTCAGGTTATCGATCGCCAGACGCTACAAAATTCCACCAGCGTTTCTCTTGCTGATGATTTACAAGATATCCCCGGCGTCGAAGTTACCGATAACGCTCTCGCAGGTCGGAAACAAATTCGTATCCGTGGCGAAGCTTCTTCGCGGGTGCTGATTTTGATAGACGGCCAGGTCGTCAGCTACCAACGTGCCGGACAAAACTACGGAGCCGGTTTACTGATTGACGAATCCGCGCTGGAACGTATTGAAGTGGTCAAAGGCCCTTATTCTGTCCTCTATGGTTCGCAGGCAATTGGCGGCGTCGTGAACTTTATTACCAAAAAAGGCGGCGATAAGCCTTTGGGTGGTAGCGTTAAGGCTGTTTATAACTCCGCAACGGCAGGATGGGAAGAGTCAGCGGCAGCCTGGGGAAGCATCGGTAACTTTGACTACCGCATCAATGGCAGCTATTCCGACCAGGGGGATCGCGATACACCTGACGGAAGATTGCCCGACACCAACTTCCGTAATAACGGTCAGGGAGTGTGGCTTGGCTACAACCTCGATCGCCACAAAATTGGGCTCTCACTCGACCGTTATAAGCTATCCACTCAAACCTGGTTTGACGATCCCGAAGGTCAGTTCGATGACTTTAGCGTCAAAATTCCTAAGCTGGAACGCGAGAAAATCGGTCTTTTCTACGACTACGCGGCCGACGGGGATTACCTGAAGAATATCCATTTTGACGCATATACCCAGACAATAGAGCGCAAATTTGAAAACCGGGTCAAAACGACCCAGATTATCCCCAGCCCGATGATTAAAGCGCTGACGGTAAGCAATCAAACCAATACCAACGACAAACAATATACCCAGGGTGTAACGCTGCAGGGCAATATCTCCCTTCCGGCTAACAACACGCTGGTGATTGGCACCCAGTATCAGCATGACAAAATAAAACAGGACACGGACGGCAGTACGCGCCAGACCGCGGCTACCGGCTTCTTTGATACGCAAACCCGTACCCTGTCATATAACGAAGCGGAACAAAGCAACACCTCACTGTTCGCGCAAAACGACTGGCGCTTTGCCGATGACTGGACGTGGACCGTGGGCGCACGCCAGTACTGGCTGTCTTCGAAACTCAATCGCAACGATACGCAAACCATCCAAAGCAGCGGCACCACCTGGCAATCCACCGGGGGAAATTCCGTTCACGATGATGAACTGGTGACCTCGACCAGCCTGCGCTATTCCGGCTTTGAAGATCTTGAACTTCGGGCTGCATACGCCCAGGGCTATGTCTTCCCCACGCTTACTCAGTTGTTCATGCAGACATCCGCCGGCGGCAGCGTTACCTACGGCAACCCAAACCTGAAGGCGGAACACTCAAATAACTATGAGTTGGGCGCGCGGTATAAAGGGAATATGTGGCTGATTGACGGCGCTATTTATTACTCCGAAGCCAAAGACTATATCGCCAGTCTGGCCTGTTCAGGCCAACCCGTTTGCAACGGCAACACCACCTCTTCCCGCGGCGGCTATTACTACTACGACAACATCGATCGTGCCAAAACCTGGGGCATGGAATTAACCGCAGAATACAACGGCTGGGCGGTTTCACCCTACCTGAGCGGTAATCTCATTCGCCGTCAATACGAAGGCAACACCATAAAAACCTGGGATACCGGCGAACCCACGCTGACCGGGCGCGTTGGCCTGAAACATACCTGGTTGATGAATGCCGCTAACGTGACGTCCGATGTCTTTATTCGCGCGGCGTCCCGCGCCAAAGATAATACCGGCACCACGGAAATAAACTATCCAGGCTGGGCCACGCTTAACCTCGCATTCAACACCGAGTTTGGTCCGCAGGACCAGTATCAGGTCAACCTCGCGCTCAACAACCTGACCGACAAGCGTTACAGAACCGCGCATGAATCTATCCCAGACGCTGGTTTCAATGCCGCTGTTGGCTTTGCGTGGAATTTCTGACGATGAAAAAACTCATGATTGGCTTACTGAGCCTCGCCTGTGTTTTCAGCGCCCAGTCCGCTGACCGCCTGGTGGTGGCGGGCGGTTCGCTTAGCGAACTGATTTACGCCATGGGCGTCGGCAACCGGGTGGTTGGCGTCGATGAAACCACCTCGTACCCACCTGAAACTGCCGCACTCCCGCATATCGGCTACTGGAAGCAGTTAAGCAGCGAGGGCATTTTATCGCTGCACCCGGACAGCTTTATCACCTGGCAGGATGCAGGTCCTAAAATCGTTTTGGATCAGCTCCGGGCGCAGAAAGTTAACGTCGTTACATTGCCGCGCGTACCGGCCACCGTCGAGCAGATGTACGCCAACATTAGGGAGCTGGCTCAAACGCTGCGCATTCCTGAACAAGGTGAAGCGCTGGTCAATCGCCTGCATCAACGTCTGGATCGTGTTCAGCACAGCGTGGCGGCGAAAAATGCGCCGGTCAAAGCCATGTTCATTCTCTCCGCTGGCGGCAGCGCGCCGCAGGTCGCCGGCAAGGGCAGCGTTGCCGATGCCATTATGACCCTTGCAGGCGCACAAAATGTCGCCACCCACGCGCAGTATAAAAGTTACAGCGCGGAGTCGCTGATCGCCGCCAACCCGGAGGTGATCGTGGTGACGTCGCAAATGGTGGATGGCGATCTGGCTCGTCTGAGCGCGATTGCCGGTATTACTCACACTGCGGCCTGGAAAAATCAGCGCATTGTGGCGGTAGACCAGGCGCTGATTCTGGGAATGGGGCCTCGCGTCGCCGATGCGGTTGAAGCCCTGCACCAGCAATTCTGGCCTCACTAACTGGATTTATAAAAAAGAATGAAAACTGAACACTCGCTGGATCTCACCGCGCATTTTGCGC
>NZ_SZWS01000018.1:253771-256162 GCF_005281245.1 Citrobacter sp. wls826 | reverse complement strand
CAGCCCTTTAAGGATCGCCGCGCCACAATGCCATGGCGCGGGGCGATCCCGATTGCCAAAGAGCTATTGTCACAAACCTGGCAGGATGTTATCAGCCAGCCTACCCCGCCGCGTAAACGGCTGGTGTACTTGCATATCCCTTTTTGTGCAACGCATTGTACTTTCTGCGGTTTTTATCAAAACCGGTTCGAAGAAGATCACTGCACCCGCTACACCAACGCGCTGTTGCGCGAAATCGAGATGGAAGCCGATAGCGCATTACATCAGTCAGCCCCAATTCACGCCGTCTATTTTGGCGGCGGTACGCCTTCAGCGCTGTCAGCACGGGATCTGGGCAGAATCATCACCGCGCTGCGTGAAAAGTTACCGCTGGCGCCGGACTGCGAAATTACCATTGAGGGACGAGTGCTCAATTTTGACGATGCGCGAATTGATGCCTGCCTTGACGCTGGTGCCAATCGGTTTTCGATCGGTATTCAATCTTTTAACAGCCGGATCCGCAAGAAAATGGCGCGCACCTCGGACGGCCCGACCGCAATTGCCTTTATGCAGGGGCTGGTAAAACGGGATCGTGCCGCCGTGGTATGCGATCTGTTGTTTGGTCTGCCAGGACAAGATGCAAAACTGTGGGGCGACGATCTGGCGATTGCCCGTGACATCGGCCTCGACGGCGTAGATCTTTATGCGCTGAACCTGATCCCCAATACACCGCTTGGCAAAGCAGTTGAAACCGGGCGCACAACCGTTCCCTCTCCCGCCGAACGTCGCGATCTCTATCTTCAGGGTTGCGATTTCATGGACAGCGCGGGCTGGCGCTGCATCAGCAACAGCCACTGGGCGCGTACCACGCGTGAACGCAATCTGTACAACCTGCTGATTAAACAGGGAGCGGACTGTCTGGCATTCGGCTCAGGTGCCGGGGGATCAGTCAATGGCTATTCCTGGATGGTCGAGCGCAATCTGACGACATGGCATGAATCTATCGCCGCCGGGAAAAAACCGCTAATGATGATGATGCGTACCGCCGAGCGTGGTTTCCAGTGGCGACACACTCTCCAGGCGGGCATTGAAACGGCCCGCGTTCCGCTGGATGAACTGACGCCTCATGCACAAAAACTAACCCCGCTACTGACCCAATGGCATCACGCAGGACTGACGCGAGATGCCAGCACCTGCGTGCGC
Source organism: Citrobacter sp. wls826 (assembly GCF_005281245.1). Taxonomy (NCBI): domain Bacteria; kingdom Pseudomonadati; phylum Pseudomonadota; class Gammaproteobacteria; order Enterobacterales; family Enterobacteriaceae; genus Citrobacter; species Citrobacter sp. wls826. The sequence continues at coordinate 254,980 of NZ_SZWS01000018.1, read as the reverse complement.
CTGACCAATGAAGGGCGTTTTTGGGCAAGCAATATTTTGCAGTCTCTTGATGAACTTATTCAGGCACTTAACGCGCCGCGCATTGCGGTAGAACAACCATACCAGGAGTGAATTATGAGCCATGTCTCTTTACAGGATTTTTTGAAAACTGAACCGGACGGTACGCTGGAAGCTATCGCTGCCCAGTACAACACCACGCTGCTGGAGGTGGTGAAAAACCTCCCCTCCCCGACGCTGGTTTCCGGCGATCAATTTGATACTGTCTGGGAAACCGTCAGCGAATGGGGCAAAGTCACCACCCTGGTCCATACTGCTGATGTCATTCTGGAATTCACCGGGGAATTACCTTCCGGATTCCACCGTCATGGCTACTTCAACCTGCGCGGCAAAAAAGGCATGACCGGTCATATCAAGGCAGAAAACTGTACGCATATTGCCCTGATTGAACGCAAATTTATGGGAATGGACACCGCGTCCATTCTCTTCTTTAACCAGGCGGGTAGCGCGATGTTCAAAATTTTCCTCGGTCGGGATGAACATCGACAGTTACTGGCCGAACAGGTCAGCGCCTTTCACGCGTTGTCTTCATCTTTAAAGGAACATGCCTGATGGCTCCATGGCTCATTTTTGGTGCGGGTGGTAGCGGCGTCGGTGCGAAAACGCTTGAACTCGCACTGGCGGAACAACGTCCGGTGATTGTTGTCGTTCGCAACGCACAGGTCGCTGCAGGGTTGCAGGAAAAAGGTGTGCAGGTCTTCATCGGCGACGCCTGCGATAGTCAGGTCACCGCCTGTGCCTGTCGCGCAGCGGGTCAACATGCCACGGTGATCTCCTCCATGGGCGGCGCCCAGGATTATCTGGCGCACAGAACCGTCATTGATGAAGCAGAAAAAGCGGAGATCAAGCGCATGATTCTGGTGACCTCACTCGGCTGCGGTGACAGTTGGCCTTTTCTTTCTTCACGCGCAAAGGCCGCATTTGGTCAGGCTTTACGGGAAAAATCGTTGGCTGAAAGCTGGCTACAAACCAGTCGACTGGACTACGCCATTCTCCGCCCCGGCGGTTTGCTGAACGGTGCAGCCACCGGCCAGGCGCAACGAATACAGGCTCAGGAGTGTCACGGCTTTGTAATGCGTGCAGATGTTGCGAAGCATATTCACGAACTGGCCACTGCGCCAGCACTTAATAACCAGATTTACAGTTTGGTTG
>NZ_SZWS01000018.1:247497-253714 GCF_005281245.1 Citrobacter sp. wls826 | reverse complement strand
CACGGCGCGGGAACTCCGCGCCGCAAAGACGTTATGGAGCGTTACGTGCTTAAGGACTCGCTTTCTTCCGTCAGCATCCTGACGGGTCTTTCTCTTTTGCTGGTTGCTCTGATGCTCTTCGGTGCCAGCCAGGGGGCGCTGAACATTAGCTTCAGCGCTCTGTTCAACGACGAATATCGTGATATCTGGTTAAACATCCGCCTGCCTCGCGTGCTGCTGGCCGTTTTGGTCGGTGCTGCGCTGGCGACGGCAGGGGTCATCATGCAGGGACTTTTTCGCAATCCGATGGCCGATCCTGGCCTGCTTGGCGTCAGCAGCGGCTCCGCGCTGATGGTCGGCATCGCGATAGTTATCCCATTTTCGTTCCCCGTAGTGCTGGTGCTGTATGAGCAGATGATTTTTGCCGTCGCAGGCAGCATGGTGGTCTGCACGATTATTTTCCTGATAAGCCAGCGTCATAACCACGGTGGAATGATGCAACTGCTGTTAGCCGGTATCGCTATCAATGCCCTGTGCGGTTCGGCTATTGGCGTACTGAGCTATGTGGGCGACGAGCAGCAGCTACGTCAACTTACATTGTGGATGATGGGTAATCTCGGCCAGGCCCAGTGGCCAACGCTGTTGGTTGCCAGCACGTTTGTTCTTCCAGCCATTGTTGTAACCATCTGCATGGCGGGAACGCTTAATTTACTGCAGTTGGGTGATGAAGAGGCGCATTACCTCGGCGTAAACGTCAAACGTAAGCGTCAGCAGTTACTGTTGCTCAGTTCGCTCCTGGTTGGCGCTGCGGTTTCCGTCAGCGGCGTAATTGGTTTTATTGGCCTGGTGATCCCACATCTGATCAGAATGACGACCGGCGCCGATCATCGCTGGTTGATTCCCTGCTCTACGCTGGCCGGTGCCTGTTTACTCCTGATTGCCGACACGTTGGCCCGCACACTTGTTCAGCCAGCCGAAATGCCCGTTGGCCTGTTAACCAGCCTGATCGGGGGACCGTATTTCCTGTGGTTAATACTGCGTAGCCGGAGGGTGTCATGATCGTCGCTGAAAATCTGGTCTACCACATTCAGGGAAGACGACTGACCGACGACGTTTCCCTGACGCTACCTGATGGAGAGATCATCGCGATTCTTGGCCCGAACGGAGCCGGGAAATCGACGCTGCTACGCCAGCTTACGGGATATCTGCAGCCCCACAGTGGGCGTTGTAGCATGTTTGGCAAGCCGCTGGACAAGTGGTCTATCACCGAGCTGGCAAAAACCCGTGCCGTGATGCGCCAGAATAGTCATATGGCCTTCCCGTTTAGCGTTCAGGAGGTCATTCGCATGGGCAGACATCCGTATCGTACGCGCAACACGGGCGATGAAACGGAGTACATCATGGCATTGTGTGATTGCCAGACGCTGGCCGCACGCGATTACCGGCATCTGTCGGGAGGAGAACAACAACGGGTACAGCTGGCGCGCCTGCTGGTTCAGCTTTGGGAGCCCGAGCCTGGGCCGAAATGGTTGTTTCTGGATGAACCCACCTCCGCGCTGGATATTCACCACCAGCAGCACCTTTTTCGTCTGCTACGTCGTCTGGTGCGTGAACGGCAGCTTAACGTCTGCTGCGTCCTGCACGATCTCAACCTCGCGGCGCGCTATGCCGACCGTGTGGTATTGATGGAACGCGGCAGGATAGTTGATAACGGATATCCGCAGGATGTCCTGAAGCAACGGTCGCTGAACGCGCTGTACGGTGCCGATCTCACGGTCATAAATGAACCGGAGCATCGAACGCCGATTATCGTCCTCAATCAATAACAGACCGGGAACCCCTGACGTGGCGTTCCCGTTTTTCTCCCTTTACACCCTTTTTTCACCTTTTCTAAAAACGCCCTTGACCTTCCCCTTGCTGGAAGGTTTAACCTTTATCACAGTCAGTTAATCCTGCAAAAAAGGAGTTGGTTATGTCTCAAACAATCGATCTAACCCTGGACGGCCTGTCCTGTGGTCACTGCGTAAAACGCGTTAAAGAAAGTCTGGAACAACGTCCGGACGTTGAGCAAGCGGATGTCACCGTGACAGAAGCGCATGTTACCGGGAGCGCCAGCGCAGAAGCGCTGATTGAAACCATTAAACAAGCCGGTTACGGCGCGGAGTTAAGCCACCCAAAGGCTAAACCGCTGACGGAGTCATCAATCCCGTCGGAAGCACTGGCAGCGGTCCCTTCCGAGCTTCCGGCAGCTACGGCTGATGATGACAGCCAACAGTTGCTGTTAAACGGCATGAGCTGCGCCAGTTGTGTGACCCGCGTACAAAATGCATTGCAAAGTGTACCGGGCGTCACGCAGGCACGGGTAAACCTGGCGGAACGCACTGCGCTGGTAATGGGCAGTGCCTCCGCCGCAGATTTAGTACAGGCGGTTGAAAAAGCGGGCTACGGCGCAGAAGCGATTGAAGATGATGCTAAGCGTCGCGAACGTCAGCAAGAAACCGCCGTGGCAACCATGAAACGTTTTCGCTGGCAGGCAGCCGTCGCGCTGCTCCTGGGTATCCCGGTCATGGTATGGGGCATGATTGGCGACAACATGATGGTGAGCGACGACAACCGCAGCCTGTGGCTGATGATTGGTCTGGCAACGCTTGCCGTGATGGTTTTCGCGGGCGGTCACTTTTACCGCAATGCGTGGAAAAGTCTGATGAACGGCACCGCGACCATGGATACGCTGGTGGCGCTGGGTACGGGGGTGGCATGGCTCTATTCCATGAGCGTCAACCTCTGGCCACAATGGTTCCCGATGGAAGCGCGACACCTCTATTATGAAGCCAGTGCCATGATTATCGGTCTGATTAACCTCGGACACATGCTGGAAGCGCGGGCTCGCCAACGCTCGTCTAAAGCACTGGAAAAACTGCTCGATCTGACACCGCCGACCGCACGCGTCGTCACTGACGAAGGTGAAAAGAACGTGCCGCTGGCAGAGGTGCAGGCTGGAATGTTGCTGCGCCTGACCACCGGTGACCGCGTTCCGGTTGATGGCGAAATCACTCAGGGTGAAGCCTGGCTGGATGAGGCCATGCTGACCGGGGAACCGATTCCACAGCAAAAAGGCGCAGGCGATAGCGTCCACGCCGGTACGGTCGTACAGGACGGTAGCGTGCTGTTCCGCGCCAGCGCTGTTGGCAGTCACACCACGCTGTCGCGCATTATTCGTATGGTGCGCCAGGCGCAAAGCAGCAAACCGGAGATTGGCAAACTGGCCGACCGCATCTCGTCGGTGTTCGTTCCGGTCGTGGTCGCCATTGCGCTGGTCAGTGCGGCTATCTGGTATTTCTTTGGACCGGCACCGCAGATTGTCTATACGCTGGTAATCGCCACCACCGTCCTGATTATTGCCTGCCCTTGTGCGCTGGGTCTGGCAACGCCGATGTCGATTATTTCCGGCGTCGGGCGTGCCGCTGAATTTGGGGTGCTGGTACGTGATGCCGATGCGCTGCAGCGCGCCAGCACGCTCGATACCATCGTGTTTGATAAAACCGGGACGCTAACTGAAGGCAAACCACAGGTTGTCGCCATCAAAACGTTTGGCAATACCGACGAAGCGCTGGCAATTCGTCTGGCAGCGGCCCTTGAACAGGGTTCCAGCCACCCGTTAGCCAGGGCGATTTTGGACAAAGCAGGTGATGTCACGCTGCCGCAGGTCAACGGTTTCCGTACGCTGCGCGGTTTAGGCGTCAGTGGCGAAACGGAAGGTCATTCGCTGCTGCTGGGAAACCAGGCGCTGCTCAATGAACAGCAGGTAGATACCACTAAAATGGAGGCTGAAATCACCGCTCAGGCTTCCCAAGGCTCAACCCCAGTACTGTTAGCGATTGACGGTAAAGCGGCAGCGCTGTTAGCGGTACGTGATCCTCTGCGTAGCGACAGCGTGGCAGCACTCCAGCGTCTGCACCGCGCCGGGTATCGTCTGGTGATGCTCACCGGCGACAACCCAACGACCGCCAACGCCATTGCCAAAGAGGCGGGTATTGATGAGGTGATTGCTGGCGTTCTGCCTGACGGTAAAGCCGAGGCAATTAAACGTCTGCAGAGCCAGGGGCGTCAGGTTGCCATGGTCGGTGACGGTATCAACGATGCGCCTGCACTGGCTCAGGCTGACGTAGGGATTGCCATGGGTGGCGGCAGCGATGTGGCGATTGAAACCGCCGCGATTACGCTGATGCGCCATAGCCTGATGGGCGTTGCCGATGCGCTGTCTATCTCCCGGGCAACGCTGCGCAATATGAAGCAGAACCTGCTCGGCGCGTTTATCTATAACAGCATCGGTATCCCCGTTGCCGCCGGGATTTTGTGGCCGTTCACCGGAACACTGCTCAACCCGGTCGTTGCCGGGGCGGCGATGGCGCTCTCCTCCATTACCGTGGTGAGCAACGCTAATCGACTGCTGCGCTTCAAACCTAAAGAGTAAGCCTTTACCGGATGGCGCTCTGAACGGAGCCCCAAATCATTCGCGTTGCCTCAAGGCGGCAAGTATAAAAACCCCAGGAGCATAGCCAACTATGTGACTGGGGTTTTTGCTCGCTGCCAATAAAGAGGCTGAGCGAATGATGAAGTGTATTTGCACCTTCCAGGACCACGCGCTAGCATGGAAGTCTACTTAGGGAGGCCGTATGGATCTGTTGTACCGGGTAAAATCATTTTTCACCGCGCTACGCGGCAACCACTATACCTGGCCTGCCATCGACATCTCCTTGCCCGGAAACCGCCATTTTCATCTGATTGGCAGTATTCACATGGGCAGCCGCGATATGGCGCCTCTGCCTGCCAAATTACTCAAAAAGCTCCAGCGTGCCGATGCGCTCATTGTCGAAGCCGATGTTTCCGGCGACGACGCGCCGTTTGCCAACCTTCCGACCTTTGCCGCACTGGAAGAGCGCATCAGCCCAGAGCTGCTAGATAATTTGCACAAAGTCACCGACGAGCTGGGTATTTCCCCTTCCCTGCTGTCTACCCAGCCGCTGTGGCAAATCGCCATGGTTTTGCAGGCAACGCAGGCGCAGCAGTTGGGGTTGCGGGCAGAATACGGCATTGATTACCAACTTCTGAATGCGGCAAAACAGGTGCATAAACCCATAATCGAGCTGGAAGGCGCATCCAGCCAAATCGAGCTGTTGTGTCAGTTACCCGATAACGGACTGGCTCTGCTGGACGATACCCTGACGCACTGGCATACCAATGCCAGACTGCTACAACAGATGATGGGCTGGTGGCTTAAAACGCCGCCACGCAATAGCGAACTCAATCTACCCAATACTTTTAGCCAGTCGCTGTATGACGTTTTGATGCATCAGCGTAATGCGGCCTGGCGCGATCGACTCAGGGCGATGCCCGCCGGTCACTATGTCGTGGCCGTTGGTGCGCTGCATTTGTATGGAGAAGGAAATTTGCCGGAGATGTTACGGTAAAAAAATGGCCAATATTGCTATTGGCCCGTCAAAGAGGAATTTCATCATTATTATGATCCCGACGCTTAAAGCATCGGTGTAGTTCGATTGTCGCTCAAAGTCATCATCCTGCCAACACTATTGCGCAAGATGGTACTATTTTTTAGACAGACATCAGGCGTATGCTTGTGTCGTATTTTGTCTGGGCCAGGAAAATTGCTATGACACCCGCCGTTAAATTACTCGAAAAAAACAAAATTTCTTTCCAGATCCACACCTACGATCACGATCCGTCCGAGACGAACTTTGGTGACGAAGTGGTACGCAAGTTAGGTCTGAATGCGGACCAGGTCTACAAAACGCTACTGGTTGCCGTGAATGGCGATATGAAGCACCTGGCGGTTGCCGTTACGCCGGTAGCCGGTCAACTGGATCTCAAAAAGGTCGCCAGGGCGTTGGGAGCCAAAAAGGTCGATATGGCCGATCCGATGATCGCGCAGCGAACCACCGGGTATCTGGTAGGCGGCATCAGCCCGCTGGGGCAGAAAAAAAGATTGCCGACGCTCATCGACGCTCCCGCCCAGACGTTTGACACCATTTATGTGTCCGGCGGCAAACGCGGGCTGGATATTGAACTGGCAGCGGGCGATTTAGCGAAAATTCTGGATGCGAAATTCGCCGATATCGCACGCCGTGATTAATTGTCTTTTGCCCGGTGATACGGCGATTGAGCCTACTGCGATTACAGGGTGTGATTGGTGAAGACAGTTTGGACTCGGCCAGCGTGC
>NZ_SZWS01000018.1:245427-247428 GCF_005281245.1 Citrobacter sp. wls826 | reverse complement strand
CGCCATGAAGGGCGGCCCGGAGGAGCGGATAAAATGATGCCCCAAATTGCCCTGTTACTGCCAGCTTACCTCACCCTTCGGCTCATACGCACCGGCATCGAGCGGTGAGTTCTTCTGTACGTACTCTTTCAGCACTTCCGCATCAATAAACCCGGTATTCACATAGCCAGGCTTGTTATCAATTCGCGGATAGCCATCGCCGCCGGTGGCATTGAAGCTCAGCGTTGCCATGCGATAGGTTTTGGCTGGATCAACGGGTTCGCCTTTAATTTTCAAATCGTTAAGTTTGCCGTCTTTCGCCACGAAGCTGACGTTGGCAAACTGCGGATAGGCCCCGGAATCCGGCTTCATTTGTGCCACGGCGGTCAGATAGTCAATCACCTCTTTCCCACTCATGTCGGCGTACACCACGATGTTACCGAACGGCTGCACCTTCAGCACGCTCTTATAGGTGATATCACCGCCTTCGATGGAGTCACGGATACCGCCGCCGCTCATCACGCCAAAATCAGCGCTGGTTCGCGCCATTTGCGCAGCCAGCAGTAAATGCCCCATGTTGGTCTGTACGAAACGGACTTTGCTACGGTCGCCTTCGAGGCGCGCATTGACGCTACCAATTTTCACGTCGAGCTGCGCTTTACCTTTATTCTGGAACGGCGTCAGCAGTGAAAGCATTTGCTGATTTTCTGCAATTTCCGGGGTGTAGAGTACGCGCTCACTTTTACCGTTGTCCCAGGTCACTTTTTTCTTCAGGTTGATGGGGATGAGCTGGTAGTTAACCATTTTCATTTCGCCATTGCGAAACTCAAAGTCCGCCCGCCCCACGTATTTCCCCCACTCATGCGCCTGCACAATCCAGATCCCGTTTTGCTTGTCTGGCGCACACGGCGTACCCGGTACGTAATCAACCTGCTTCTTGTTTTCCGCGGCCATACATACCGGATCCTGCGAGTGACCACCCACAATCATTGCCAGCGATCCCGCCGGCAGGCTGCGCGCCATTTCTACGTCGCCAGGCGCGTTCGAGCCGTGATTGCCATTGTCATAATGTCCCATATGGGTGGTCGCAATAATGATGTCCGGCTTTTCCCCCATATTCAGTTCCTGGATAACCAGTTTGGCTTCATCAGCAGGTTTACGGAACTCTATATCGGTAAAGAACTCTGGGTTGCCAATTTTCGCCGTATCGTCAGTGGTTAAACCGAGTACGGCAATTTTTAAATCCTGACGCTTAAAGATGGCCCACGGCTTAAACAAACGCTCGCCGGTGCTTTTCTGATAGATATTGGCCGAGAGAAACGGGAATTTGGACCATTTTTCCTGCTGGCGCAATACGCTAAGCGGATTATCAAACTCGTGGTTTCCGACCGCCATCGCATCATAGCCAATCAGGTTCATTCCGCGAAAATCAGGTTCCGCATCCTGCAGATCGGACTCCGGTACGCCGGTATTAATGTCGCCACCGGAAAGCAGCAGTACACTGCCCCCTTCCTCAGCCACCTCTTTACGAATACCGTCCACCAGCGTTTTTTGTGCCGCCAGCCCGTATTCACCGTATTCGCTGCGCCAGAAGTGACCGTGATGATCGTTGGTATGCAGAATGGTAATTTTGTAGGTTTTATCTTTTTCGTACGCCTGTGCAGGTTGACCTGCCAGCGCAAATGCGGCTAATAACGCCAGCGCCACGCCCCGTTTTAAAAACTTCATATTTCACTCCCTGACTCAATATCAACCGCCATACCCGTTATCCTTCAAATTACATGTGCGTTGGCTGCGCTCACTTCCCCCTGTCGCTTATGCAGTAAGCTCCTGGGACTCTCGCGTTTGCCGCCTACCTGTAAGTCGAATTAGTTCGGGCATAAAATTACAGCTACTGAAAATAATAGCCGAAAATGTTTTCAGAAATGAGACTTCCTTCAAACACCTTCCGCAGGTATGTTAGTCAGGTAATAATAACAAATTAGATTACCCTCATAATCGCAACCCAAACAGAAGTGACTT
>NZ_SZWS01000018.1:242039-245372 GCF_005281245.1 Citrobacter sp. wls826 | reverse complement strand
CCAACCCAGCCAGTGGCTGGCGCGTCAGCGTCGGTTGCTAAAGCACGCACCTCATTTGGCATTTTAGGGGCAATCAGCCTCTCCCATCTGCTAAACGATATGATCCAGTCGCTGATCCTGGCGATTTATCCGCTATTGCAGTCAGAGTTCTCGCTGACGTTTATGCAGATAGGGATGATTACCCTGACCTTCCAGCTTGCTTCCTCACTGCTGCAACCGGTTGTGGGTTACTGGACGGATAAATACCCGATGCCGTGGTCGCTGCCCATTGGGATGTGCTTCACGCTGAGTGGGCTTGTTTTGCTGGCCATGGCCGGCAGTTTCCATATGGTCCTGCTCGCCGCAGCGCTGGTTGGTACCGGCTCTTCGGTATTTCACCCGGAATCATCCCGCGTGGCGCGAATGGCCTCCGGCGGTCGTCACGGTCTTGCCCAGTCAATTTTCCAGGTTGGCGGCAACTTCGGTAGCTCTCTGGGACCGTTACTGGCGGCTGTCATCATCGCGCCATATGGTAAGGGTAATGTGGCCTGGTTTGTGCTGGCTGCGTTATTAGCGATTGTCGTTCTGGCGCAAATCAGCCGTTGGTATGCCGCGCAGCACCGGATGAGTAAAGGAAAACCGAAAGTCGCCATCGTGAATCCGTTACCACGGAATAAAGTGGTACTGGCGGTAAGCATCCTGCTGGTGCTGATTTTCTCCAAATACTTCTATATGGCGAGCATCAGCAGCTATTACACCTTTTATCTGATGCAAAAATTCGGATTATCGGTACAAAATGCCCAGTTTCACCTGTTTGCCTTCCTGTTTGCCGTCGCAGCCGGGACGGTGATTGGTGGACCATTGGGCGATAAAATTGGCAGAAAATATGTTATTTGGGGCTCTATCCTCGGCGTAGCACCCTTTACCCTCTTTTTACCCTACGCAACGCTGGAATGGACCGGGATTTTAACCGTGATCATTGGTTTTATCCTCGCATCGGCGTTTTCTGCCATTCTGGTCTACGCGCAGGAGCTGCTTCCTGGCCGTATCGGCATGGTTTCTGGGCTATTTTTCGGTTTTGCCTTCGGCATGGGCGGCTTGGGAGCCGCGGTGTTAGGGCTGATTGCCGACCATACCAGCATCGATTTGGTCTACAAAATATGTGCTTTCCTGCCACTACTGGGGATACTGACCATATTCTTACCTGATAACCGACATAAAGCGTGATTTCCTGACGGCCAAAAGTAAATTTTGGCCGTCAGACTTACAGTAGCCATCAGCCTTTGCCTCTCACATACCGCTGTACTTTTCCGATCCGTGCTTTTTTACGTCTAAAATCCTATTTTCATCAAAATTCAATAATTATTCACAAACAAAAACATCAAAATTGTCATAAACTATTACTCGTCGTTTGAGTTTTCAGGATTATCACAGCAACCAAAGGAGACGGAATGCATCACGCCACCCCGCTTATCACCACCATTGTCGGCGGCCTTGTGCTCGCTTTTATATTAGGCATGATTGCCAATAAACTACGTATTTCTCCTCTGGTGGGATATCTGTTAGCGGGCGTTCTGGCCGGTCCATTTACACCTGGTTTTGTTGCTGATACCAAGCTAGCGCCTGAACTGGCCGAGCTTGGCGTAATCCTGCTGATGTTCGGCGTGGGGCTGCACTTTTCGCTGAAGGATTTGATGGCGGTAAAGTCTATCGCCATTCCCGGCGCGATTGCCCAGATAGCGGTGGCAACGCTGCTGGGCATGGCGCTTTCAGCAGTGATGGGCTGGTCGCTGATGGTTGGGATCGTGTTTGGTCTGTGTCTTTCAACCGCCAGTACCGTGGTGCTATTGCGTGCGCTTGAAGAAAGGCAGCTCATTGACAGTCAGCGCGGGCAAATCGCCATTGGCTGGCTGATTGTCGAAGACCTGATGATGGTGCTGACGCTGGTTCTCCTGCCAGCCGTCGCTGGAATGCTGGAAAAAGAAGATGTCGGCTTTGCCTCGCTGGCCGTAGATATGGGCATTACCATCGGTAAGGTGGTGGCGTTTATCGCAATTATGATGCTGGTTGGTCGTCGCCTGGTGCCGTGGATTATGGCCCGCAGCGCCGCAACCGGCTCACGCGAACTGTTTACCCTGTCAGTCCTCGCCCTCGCATTAGGTATTGCATTTGGCGCAGTGGAGCTGTTCGATGTCTCCTTTGCACTGGGGGCATTCTTCGCCGGCATGGTGCTGAACGAATCTGAACTGAGTCACCGTGCGGCGCATGACACCCTGCCGCTGCGCGATGCGTTCGCCGTACTGTTCTTTGTTTCCGTCGGGATGCTCTTTGATCCCATGATTCTGATTCAGCAACCGCTGGCGGTGCTGGGCACGCTGGCGATTATCATCTTTGGTAAATCCCTTGCCGCCTATTTCCTGGTGCGCCTGTTTGGTCACTCCCAACGCACAGCGCTCACCATTGCCACCAGCCTGGCGCAGATTGGTGAATTTGCCTTTATCCTGGCGGGTCTGGGCATGGCGTTAAACCTGCTGCCGCAGGCCGGACAGAATCTGGTGCTGGCGGGGGCGATCCTGTCCATCATGCTTAACCCGGTGCTGTTCGCGGTGTTAGAAAAATATCTCGCCAAAACAGAAACGCTGGAAGAACAGACGCTGGAAGAGGCTATTGAAGAAGAGAAGCAAATTCCGGTGGATATCTGCAATCACGCCCTGCTGGTTGGCTTTGGGCGCGTCGGTAGCCTGCTGGGCGAGAAATTGATGGCTGCGGGGATCCCGCTGGTAGTTATCGAAACCTCACGCACCCGAGTGGATGAACTGCGCGAGCGCGGGATCCGCGCGGTGCTGGGGAATGCCGCCAACGAAGAAATTATGAATCTGGCGCATCTGGATTGCGCACGCTGGCTGCTGCTGACCATTCCCAATGGCTATGAAGCGGGTGAAATTGTCGCTTCAGCACGCGAGAAGTGCCCGTCGATTGAAATTATCGCCCGCGCGCATTATGACGACGAGGTGGAATACATTACCGAACGCGGCGCCAATCAGGTCGTCATGGGTGAGCGTGAAATCGCCCGTACCATGCTGGAGCTGATTGAAACGCCGCCTGCTGGTGAGGTGGTCGTTACAGGCTGATGTCGTTGCCGGATGACGCTATCGCTTATCCGGCATGTGCATGATTTAACGATCCCAGTACGACTCTTCGAGGCTATCTTCACGTTCCGGCAAACCGCGCGTCAGGCGCGGGGAATGCTGGTTCAGCACCTGATAACTCACGCGATTCGCATATTTACACACCTGGGCTAACGACGAATAGGTCAGCCAGGTGAACTTGTGCTTGCTGGAGTTAGGCACGTTG
>NZ_SZWS01000018.1:234149-241977 GCF_005281245.1 Citrobacter sp. wls826 | reverse complement strand
TGATAGCTGTTAGCGGTAATATCATGCAGCAATGCCGCCAGCGCGCCGTCGCCAGCGCCGTTGGTATTCATGATCTTCTCTGGACCGCCCATATACGGTGCGATGTGCGAATACACACGCAGCGGATTGGTACAATCTTTATGGCGCATGGCGCGGCTAAACTCGTACTGGTTGAATTCGGCAATGGCCCCAGGCAGCAGCGGATGCTGGGTTTTACGTTTGACTTCTTCTTCCGTAAAGCCCGCCATATAAAGACCCGCCGGACCCGCTGTGCACAGCACCAGATCCACCCAATCCAGCGCCTTGTCGGACGCCAGAAGCGGATCGTTTTCGCCGGTCAGCGCTTCGGCCTCTTCTTCATTCATCGCCAGAATTGAGACATGCTCTTTCAGGAATGCCTGCCACCACTGCGGATTATCGGCAATGACAAATTTGGTGCCCAGCGTCAGTACCACCGGTACATTGTGTTTTTTAGCAAATTCGATCGCCTTCATGGTCGCTTCCGGCATTGGCTCGCCCGGCTCGCAGCGCACCAGATAGGACGTCAGCACCAGCGCGGACGCTCCGGCAATCACCGATTCAGGGATGCTATCCGCCCGCAGCTTGTTCATATGCCCTGGGCTGATTGCAAAGGTACGCTCACCGGACTCGCCAATCAGCGTAAAGCAGCGACCAATCGGTCCATCTACGCCCTGCAGGTAGTTCAGATCGGTACGACTGGAGGTATTGCATAAATAGCGGTACGCATAGCTGCCAATCTCGATATTGCTGCACATCACACCCAGCAGCACCGAGCGGTCATCCGCCAGCACGGAGTAGTTGTGCATCGTATTACCGATAGTACCGCCCGCAAACTGATGGGTGATCAAATTTTCACGCACCAGTTCCTGGTAGAGCGCTTCAGCGACATCATCTGCAATCACCAGAGAGTGCCCGGCACTTAATCCATAACGTTTTACAAAGTTATCATCAACTTTGGCTTCAATATCCACCAGCGTCTGGTCAATACCCACCACCCAGGCTGCGCTGGTTTCATTTTCTGGCTGAATTTGTTGCAGCAACGGATCGCGCGCGCTGACGGGGAAATAATGTTTGGATTTACGTTTACCGGGAAATTTCATGGTCGATTTTACGGGTGGTTAGCTGAGCGATGCATGGTAGCACATTCCCCGCTGCGCATGCGATGCGGCGCTGAGTTTCAATATCGGACGGTGAGATCGCAGTTTATCCGGGATGAATTTCTACAATAACTCACCTTCACAAGGAGCGCTTTATGAAGCCGGAAAACAAGATCCCCGTACTCGACAACATTTCGGATGAAATGAAAAGTGTGGTGAATTTTCATCGCGAAGATTTACCGCCGTGGCCCGCTGCCGATGACTTCGTGGCCCAGCGTAAACACTACATTCATGAACGGCAGTTGTGGAATGCCGATGCCCCACAGATGAATACCCGAGAATGTGTTATTTCCACCGCATGCGGCCCCGTTGCCACACGAATTTACGCTCCGCTGCCCCATAGCCAGGCGACGCTATATTACCTGCACGGCGGCGGTTTTATTCTCGGTAATCTGGATACCCACGATCGCATTATGCGTTTACTGGCGCGCTATACGCAGTGCACGATAATTGGCATCGACTATTCGCTTGCGCCAGAGGCCCGCTACCCGCAAGCCATCGAAGAGATTGTCGCCGTCTGTCAGTACTTTTATCAGCACGCTGGCGATTATTCCCTTAATGTGAATCATATTGGTTTTGCGGGCGATTCCGCCGGGGCCATGCTGGCGCTTGCCAGCGCGTTGTGGTTGCGGGATAAACACATTGCCTGCGGCAAGGTGGCTGGCGTGCTGTTGTGGTATGGGCTTTACGGCCTGCAGGATTCACTGAGCCGACGGCTAATGGGCGGAGCCTGGGATGGTTTAACTCGCGAGGATCTGCAGATGTACGAAAACGCGTACCTGCGTAGCGCCGACGATCGTGAATCACCGTACTATTGCCTGTTTAATAACGACCTGACGCGCGACGTGCCGCCGTGTTTTATCGCCGGTGCGGAGTTTGATCCGCTGATTGACGACAGCCGCTTATTGTTCCAGACGCTACAGGCGCATCAGCAGCCCTGCCAGTACAAAATGTACCCCGGCACGTTGCACGCCTTCCTGCACTATTCGCGGATGATGAAAACCGCCGACGATGCGTTACGGGAGGGCGCGCGTTACTTCAGAGCGCAGCTTTAACGGTAGGCTGCGGTCAGTTTAACCATCATTTCGATATGTTCCGGTGTGGCATTCAGCGCCGGAATATACTCATATTGCTTACCGCCTGCCTCAAGGAAAATCTCCCGGTTTTGCACCGCTATCTCTTCCAGCGTTTCGAGACAATCAGCCGCGAAGCCCGGACACATGACCTGGATATGTCGGGTCCCTTTCTCTGCCAGCATTTTTAACGTTTCATCGGTATATGGCGTCAACCACGGTTCACGGCCAAAGCGAGACTGGAAGGTCATCATCACTTTTTCCGGCGGCAAGCCAAGCGCTGAAACCAGCTCACGAGTGGTATCGCGGCAGCGCTGCGGGTAGTCATCGCCTTCATCGGCGTAGCGCTGCGGAATGCCGTGGTAGGAAAGCAGCAGCAAATCGGGTTCACCATGTTGAGCAAATGAATCACGGGCGCTCTTGGCCAGCGCATCAATGTAGCTGCTGTCATCGGCGTAATCACGAATAAATGAGATGCCAGGAATACTGCGTTTACGCGCTAAGATTCGCGCCAGTTCGTCCCAGACCGCCGCCACGGTAGAACAGGAATATTGCGGGTACAGCGGTAACACCACCATGTGTTCAACTCCGCTTGCCAGCAGTTCATCGACCGCGCTTTCAAGCGACGGTGAACCGTAGCTCATCCCCAGCGCGACAGGCGTATTTGGCAGACGTTGTGCCAGCGCCTGCTGTTGCGCCTTGCTGTAGACCATCAGCGGGGAACCGTCTTCCATCCAGATTGACTGGTACAGCTTTGCCACGCGTGGTGCACGCAGCGGCAAAATCACACCACGCAGCAGCGGCCACCACAGCGCAGGTGACGTATCGACTACGCGTTGATCGCTTAAAAACTGGCGCAGGTAGCGCTTAACGGCTTCGGGGGTTGGGGCATCGGGAGTGCCGAGGTTTGCCAGCAGGATACCGGTTTTCGTCTGACGCATTACCGCCTCTTATCGATTCAAATTGTTGATAATTGTAGCGGAAAAGCGATAAAGAAGAACTAATTGCTGTGAAAGGTAAGACGAGAATTTGCCTGATGGCGCTGCGCTTATCAGGCCTACATAAAATCGTAGGCCGGATAAGGTGTTGACACCGCCATCCGGCATTGACTGCGCTAAAACTTAACCGAGGATTTTTTCCAGCGCTGCGCGAACGTCAGCCACAGCCTGGGTGCCGTCAACTTTCGCGTATTTGGTGTTACCCGCCTGCGCTTCTTTAGAGTAGTAGCCGATCAGCGGAGCGGTCATCTGATGGTATTCCACCAGGCGCTTACGTACGGTCTCTTCCTGATCGTCTTTACGGGTGGTCAGCTCTTCGCCGGTCACGTCGTCTTTGCCTTCAACCTTAGGCGGGTTGAATTTGATGTGGTAAACGCGGCCAGAAGCAGCGTGTACGCGACGACCCACGATACGGTCAACGATCAGCTCGTCCGGAACGTCGAATTCAAGAACGTAGTCCACGTTGATGCCTGCTTCTTTCATGGCATCAGCCTGCGGAATAGTACGCGGGAAGCCATCAAGCAGGAAACCATTACGGCAGTCTTCCTGAGCAATACGCTCTTTTACCAGCGCGATCACCAGCTCATCAGTCACCAGCTTACCGGCGTCCATGATGTCTTTCGCTTGTTTGCCCAGCTCGGAGCCAGATTTCACGGCAGCACGCAGCATATCACCGGTGGAGATTTGCGGAATACCATACTTCTCCATGATGAACTGAGCCTGAGTTCCTTTACCCGCGCCCGGAGCGCCAAGCAGAATGATACGCATTACGAAAATCCCCTTAAAGGTTGTCGATATTTTTTAAAAAGCGCTAAACGATACCACCATCACGCAATTGGCTCAAGGAAGACGCCCGACGCTGAAACGGTTAACGGTGGGAAAATTAAAAATGAGGAGAGAAAATGCCGGATCGCGGTGTAAACACCGTATCCGGCCAGGGATCGACGAGATGGTGTAAGCCGGACACGCGTTAGCATCATCCGGCATTACCTTACGGCTATCAGGACACCAGCAACTGGTTCATACGACGAATGAACTGGTTTGGATCTTCCAGCGTGCCGCGTTCAGCAAACAGCGCCTGATCCAGCAGCAGTTCAACCCACTCTTTGAACTGCGCTTCGTCCTGGGTATCCGCCGTGCGTTTGACCAGCACGTGGTCCGGGTTGAGTTCAAAGATATATTTCACTTCCGGTACGGCCTGGCCAGCAGCTGCGAACAGTTTCGCCATCTGGGTGCTCATTTCGTCCGCATCGGTGGTAACGATGGCCGGCGTGTCGGTCAGACGGTGAGTCAGACGCACTTCTTTTACGCGATCGCCCAGCAGGGTTTTCACGCGCTCAACGAACGGCGTCAGCGCTTTTTCCGCTTCTTTTGCCGATTCGTCAACGTCATCCGCCAGCTTGTCAATGGACTCGTCAGCTTTGGCTACGGACTGGAATGCCTTACCGTCGAACTCGGTCAGGTAGTTCATCATCCACTCATCGATACGGTCAGAAAGCAGCAGCACTTCGATGCCTTTCTTACGCAACAGTTCCAGGTGCGGGCTGCTCTTCGCCGCCGCATAGCTGTCTGCGGTGATGTAGTAGATTTTCTCCTGCCCTTCTTTCATACGCGACACGTAGTCTTCCAGCGACACGGTTTGTGCGGAGGAGTCAGTGTGCGTGGACGCGAAGCGCATCAGCTTAGCGATCGTTTCCTGGTTAGCGTTGTCTTCCGCCGGGCCTTCTTTCAGCACCAGGCCGAACTGTTTCCAGAAGGTCTGGTATTTTTCCGCGTCGTCTTTCGCCAGTTTTTCCAGCATCTGCAGTACGCGTTTGGTCAGCGCGCTACGCAGGTTACGGGTGACGGTGCTGTCCTGCAGGATCTCACGAGAAACGTTCAGCGGCAGATCGTTAGAATCTATCAGGCCACGCACAAAGCGCAGGTAATTCGGCATAAACTGCTCGGCGTCGTCCATAATGAACACGCGCTGAACGTACAGTTTCAGACCATGCTTGTGATCGCGGTTCCACATATCCCACGGAGCCTGAGACGGGATGTACAGCAGGCTGGTGTACTCCTGCTTACCTTCCACACGGTTATGACTCCAGGTCAGCGGATCAGTGAAGTCGTGCGCGATATGTTTGTAGAATTCGTTGTACTCGTCGTCTTTGATTTCCGACTTGTTACGGGTCCACAGCGCCTGCGCCTTGTTGATCTTTTCCCAGGAAACCACGGTCTCGCCGTCTTTCTCTTCGGATTTTTCGATCTCTACCGGCAGCGCGATATGGTCGGAATATTTGCTGATGATGGAACGTACGCGCCAGTCATCAAGGAACTCGTCTTCGCCTTCGCGCAGATGCAGCGTGATTTCGGTGCCGCGATCGTCTTTGGTGATGTCGGCAACGGTGTACTCACCTTCACCCGCAGATTCCCAGAACACACCATTTTCCGGTTTATCGCCCGCTGCGCGGGTACGCACGGTGACTTTATCCGCCACGATGAACGCAGAGTAGAAGCCAACCCCGAACTGGCCGATCAACTGGCTGTCTTTCGCCTGATCGGACCCCATGGATTCAAGGAAAGATTTAGTACCGGATTTCGCAATGGTCCCCAGATGATCGATAACGTCATCACGGTTCATCCCCACGCCGTTATCGGCAATGGTCAACGTACGCTTATCTTTATCGAAGGAAACACGCACACGCAGCTCACCGTCACCTTCATACAGGTCCGGGTTAGACAGTGCGCGAAAACGCAGCTTGTCTGCCGCATCCGAGGCGTTAGAGATAAGCTCACGCAGGAAGATTTCTTTATTGGAATACAGAGAATGGATCATCAGGTGCAGAAGCTGTTTTACTTCTGACTGAAAACCACGAGTTTCTTGTCCTTTCATGTAGGTCTACCTCAACAATGCCATTTTCAATGGTAAAAACAGGTTGAGGGTGAAATGGGGACAAGCGGGAAGGATTTCAAGCGGAAGCCGCCGTCGCGGCCTCCGTTTGTTCAGAATTTAATCTTGTGTCGTCCTGCCAGAGAGTGCGACAGCGTGGTGCCATCGACCATTTCCAGCTCGCCACCAACCGGAACGCCATGGGCGATACGGCTGGCTTCAACGTCATATTGCATGCAAAGCTCAGCAATATAGTTGGCGGTCGCCTCTCCTTCGACCGTGGGATTGGTCGCCAGGATCAGTTCGCTGATTTGCTCAGATGCCAGCCGCTGCTCAAGACGATCCAGCCCGATATCATCAGGGCCAATACCGTCCAGCGGCGACAGGTGTCCCATCAGCACGAAGTAACGTCCGGAAAATTGCCCGGTTTGCTCAATGGCGTAGATGTCCGCCGGACTCTCCACCACGCAAATCTGACCATTTTCCTGGCGACGCAGGTTCGAGCAAATGTTGCAGACGTCCTGTTCTGTGAATGTGCGGCAATCGGCACAGTGGCCGATTTCCGACATCGCCTTCGTTAACGCCTGCGCCAGACGCATCCCGCCGCTGCGATCGCGCTGAAGCAGCGTGAACGCCATGCGCTGCGCAGACTTCGGGCCAACGCCCGGCAGACAGCGCAGAGCTTCCATAAGCTGAGTTAACAGCGGGCTGGTTTGCATCAGAACGGCATCTTAAAGCCAGGCGGCAGCTGCATTCCGGAGGAAACAGAGGCCATCTTCTCTTTCTGCGTCTCTTCAATACGGCGCGCGGCGTCGTTGAATGCCGCAGCAACCAAGTCTTCCAGCATCTCTTTGTCGTCTTCCAGCAGGCTTGGATCGATCTCCACACGACGGCAGTTATGCGCGCCGTTGATGGTTACTTTTACCAGACCCGCGCCAGATTCGCCGGTCACTTCCAGCTTGGCGACTTCTTCCTGCATCTGCTGCATTTTTTCTTGCATCTGCTGGGCCTGTTTCATCAGGTTACCCAGACCGCCTTTACCAAACATAGGCTTCTCTCTCAATCACGTTAAGGGATGACGACCGTCAAACCGTAAGGGCTGACGATCAAATGGGGCGAATACTCTCTTCGTCCAGGTCCGCATCGAAAAAACGACGCAGCGTCTGAATGTTATTATCCGCAATAATCGACTCACGCGCCTGCGCGAGTTTCTCTTCATAAATGGCCTGACGCCACTCCAGCGGCGTGCGCACCGCTGGATTATCATCTTCAACGATGGTCAATTCAACCGTTGACCCCGTTAAGGAACTCAATGCTTCGGCCAGTTTTTGCTGCGCGCCGCTGGAGTTAAGGTGTCGCTGCGTGGAACGCAGGTGCAGGCAAACCACGTTGCCATTCTCTTCTTTCCAGGCATTAAGCGCCACCTGCTCCACCAGTTTAGGCAGCGAGAGCTGGCTTACCTGTGCGGCCCACGGGTCGCGTTCGATGGCCTCAGCCGCCAGCTTTGCCGCCAGTTCTGGCGTTTTTTCATGCTCAAGCGCTTTTTTCAGCGCTTTCGGCGTAGCGACGACTTCTTTGACTTCTGCAACAGGATTGGTCGCTTTCCAGCGATACGCTTCTTTCTTCGCTGGCGCTTTTTCCAGCGCAGAGACCGCTGGACGCGCCTGAACACGTTCCGACACCGAAGCCAGTCTTTCCAGCGCAGCA
>NZ_SZWS01000018.1:209837-234104 GCF_005281245.1 Citrobacter sp. wls826 | reverse complement strand
CACCGGCCGCGCGCGGGAAGCGGCTGCCGGTTCACTCTTTTTTGGTTTGGTTGCTCCCTGAGCGCGTTGCAGCTGGCTGCGTGCCGCCAGCACCTGGCTGGTAGCATCGGAGAGCGGCACATTCTGTTGCTGTTGCGCTACCGCAGGCTGCTGCTGCGGCACCTGCGTCGGGTTCATCACCGCAGTGGGTGCTACCGGGGCAAAAGACTGTCGCGGGGCTTCAGGTTCCGGGAGCGGCATGCGCGGATGAAAAGCCAGCGCACGTAGCAGCGTCATTTCAACGCCCATTCGCCTGTCCGGCGCATACGGCAGTTCTTTGCGCCCGATTAACAGGGTCTGGTAGTAAAGCTGCACATCGGTTGGCGGGACGATTCGCGCCAGTTCGCGCATACGCTGTTCAATGGCGGCCATATCGCTGCCGAGCGCGGCAGGTGAAAGCTGAACCATGGCAATACGATGCAGCAGAGCCGACATCTCAACCAGTAGCGCTTCCCATTCAATACCGCGCGCGGCGGCATCGTTCACCAGCGTCATAACGCGTTCGCCGTCCGCAGCCACAACCGCTTCAACCAGCGAGAGCGCCTGGTCGTCGTCCAACGTGCCGAGCATGGTGCTGACCGCGTCGGTCGAGACCTGACCATCGCCGCTGGCGATCGCTTGATCGGTCAGGCTCAGCGCATCACGCAGGCTGCCGTCCGCGGCGCGAGCCAGCAGTTGCAACGCACGTGGCTCATGGGCGATATGCTCTTCTTTGAGGATATGCTCAAGCTGATGGCGAATCTGTTCGACATCCAACGCTTTAAGATGGAATTGCAGACAGCGCGACAGGATAGTCACCGGCAGCTTCTGCGGATCGGTGGTCGCCAGCAGGAACTTAACGTGTGCGGGCGGCTCTTCGAGCGTTTTCAGCAAGGCGTTAAAACTGTGGCGCGACAGCATGTGCACTTCGTCAATCAAATAGACCTTAAAGCGACCGCGCGCTGGCGCGTACTGGACGTTATCCAGCAGGTCACGGGTGTCTTCGACTTTGGTGCGTGAGGCGGCGTCGATTTCAATCAAATCGACAAAGCGCCCCTGCTCGATTTCACGGCAGTTATCACACACGCCGCACGGCGTAGCGGTGATGCCGGTTTCACAGTTTAATCCCTTCGCCAGCAAACGGGCGATTGACGTTTTCCCGACGCCACGGGTGCCGGAAAACAAATAAGCATGATGAATACGCCCTAACGACAAGCCGTTCGCCAGTGCCGTCAGCACATGTTCCTGGCCGACGACGTCAGCAAAGGTTTGTGGGCGCCATTTTCGGGCTAAGACCTGATAACTCATTGGCAGGCTCTGAAAGGCTGGAGGGTGGATTCACAGGGGGATAATGCTAACACAACCTCGCAGCGACGGCGAGGTTGTGTGTCTCGGTATTAATCTGCCGAGATAAGATAGCCCGAAATTAGTGGCCCGGGAATGGAACCAGGCTATAACAGGTCAGTCCCTGCTTTTCCAGACGCTGCTCGCCACCCAGATCAAACAGGTTAATGATAAATGCAGCATCGGTCACTTCGCCACCCAGACGGCGGATCAGTTTCACGGTCGCTTCAATCGTGCCGCCAGTTGCCAGCAGGTCGTCCACAACCAGGACTTTATCACCAGGTTTGATGGCATCTACGTGGATTTCCAGTTGATCGGTGCCGTATTCCAGCTCATAGCTCTCAGCAATAACTTCACGCGGAAGCTTACGGGGTTTACGTACCGGAACAAAACCAACGCCCAGACCCAACGCTACCGGCGCGCCAAACAGGAAGCCACGCGCTTCGGTACCAACCACTTTAGTGATACCCGCATTTTTGTAGCGTTCAACCAGCAATTCAATACTGAGGGCGTAGGCTTTCGGGTCTTCTAGTAAACTGGTGACATCACGAAAAAGAATGCCCGGTTTTGGGTAATCGTGGATGCTTTTGATGCTATTTTTGAGAAACTCAAGCTGCTGTGCAGTCGCGGTCATAAGTTTGTGCCTGATTAATACAGTATTACTTCACGGCGCACTATACACTTCATCCTCGACGTATCTTGAATGATTTTGTGTCTGTATAAGAGCCAAGGTTATATTTGCTTAACCTTTGACCACCTGCGCCTGTGCTCGAAAACGGTCGAATTTACTGGCTGTGAGAGACAATTGCAACAGCGTTTATTGCGCTTTACTGCTTTTGTTGTTTTTCATCAATCACCGGGATCCGCCACATAAAAATCAGTAAACAGGCGAGAATAACCAGCAGCAGGCCGCGTACCCACATCATATTGACCAGCCACAGTGAAATACTAAACGTCACCAGGATCAACAAAATAGCGCGCGGCTTTGCTCCCGGCGGCATCGCGCGGTGTTTTTGCCAGTGGCGCAGATACCCGCCGAACCACGAACGGTACAGCAACCAGTCGTGAAAACGCGGCGACGAGCGAGCAAAACACCAGGCGGCCAGCAAGATAAACGGCGTCGTCGGCAACAGAGGCAATACAACGCCCAGCGTTCCTAACACTACCGCTATCCAGCCTATGATGATTAGAATAATGCGTTGCATAATATGAATACTTAACACAGAGAATCGCTACTTTATCATAACAGTTCTCATTTTCATCGGAGTGTTGTCGTGAAAACCGTCATGCTGCTTCAGACGCTCGAAAACCAGCTTAACCGCTTGCGGCAGCGTTGTGCCCCACTGGCACACCATGCCACGCTTAGCGCCCGCTTTGACAGGCATCTGTTTCACACCCGCAGCACGTTGCTACAGGCCTGTCTGGATGAAGCTGATGATAATCTCACTGCTCTACGTCGCGCAGTTGAACAGCAACAACTACCACAAATTACCTGGCTTACGGAACACCTTGCCTCACAGTTAGAGGCGATTTCACGTGAAACCGCCAGTTGGTCGCTCCGGGAGTGGGACAGCGCCTCTCCTGGCCTGGCGCGCTGGCAGCGTAAGCGAGTTCAACACCAGGAGTTTGAGCGCCGCCTGGTTGAAATGACGCGTGAACGTAAAGAACGCCTGGCGCAGGTTACGGGCTTTGAAGAACAGCAAAAACTGCATCGCGAAGTAGAGGCATTCGAGGCTCGACTGGCACGCTGTCGTCATGCACTGGCAAGAATAGATAATGTGCTGGCGCGTTTAACCCGCTAATCCCCGGAGAATTTATGTCATTAGAGAACGCCCCAGATGAAGTCAAACTGGCCGTCGATTTGATTGTCCTGCTTGAAGATAATCAGATGGAGCCTGAAACAGTTCTGAAAGCACTGGAGATTGTGAAGCAGGATTACGAGAAGAAACTGCTCTCTTTATCTAAAAAAGAGCGGTAACTGAAAACCTGATGGCGTTGCACTTATCAGGCCTACGAATGAATCGAAGCTCGCAGGCCTGATGATTATTTCTGTTAACCTACCGAAGGCGTCGGATCGTCACCTTTAATGATGTCACGTTTAACCTCGGTCACGGTGTCACCTTTCGCGTTATGCAGGTGAACTTCGAGCTGGTTAAAGGCGATATCAATGTCATTTTCACGGCACAAACGATCGACCGCCCGGTTAAGTTCATCAACCGTGTGGCTACGATCGCGCAATTCACGCACGTATAAACGCAGCTCATGATCCAGCGTGCTGGCACCGAAGGCGGTAAAGAACACTGCAGGCTCCGGATCGTGCATCACTTTCGGGTGTTCTGTCGCCGCCTGCAACAGCACCTTCTTCACTTTGTCCAGATCCGAACCATAGGCCACGCCAATGCGGATCACCAGACGCGTGGTGGTATCGGAGAGCGACCAGTTGATCAAACGCTCCGTCACGAATGCTTTGTTCGGGATGATCACCTCTTTACGATCGAAGTCAGTAATGGTGGTGGCACGGATACGGATCTTGCTGACCGTTCCGGAGAACGTACCGATGGTCACGGTATCGCCGATGCGTACCGGGCGTTCAAACAGAATAATCAGACCGGAAACAAAGTTACCGAAAATTTCCTGCAAGCCGAAACCAAGACCAACCGAGAGAGCAGCGGCCAGCCACTGTAGCTTATCCCACGAAACGCCGAGCGATCCGAAGACCGTCATCGCACCGATGGCGATGATGGCGTAATTCAGGATCGTGGTGATCGCATAAGAAGCCCCCTGGCGCATCTTCAGTCGCGAGAGCACCAGCACTTCCAGCAGGCCGGGTAAGTTGCGGATCAGCGCCCACGCGACCATTGACGCAATAATCGCAAACAACAGGCTGCCCATGGTGACGTCTTTCACCACTGCCGCACCCGCTTCGGTGCCGTTGTAATGCCAGAGCGTTATGCTGTCGAGATAGCTGAACACGGTGATCAAATCAGACCAAATGGCCCAGAACAGAACACCAAACAGGGCAACCATCACCAGCATGGTTATACGCAGCGTTTGCTGGTTAACCTGTTCCAGCGCAATAGTCGGTTCTTCCTGCGGCTCTGCGCCTTCGGCCCCTTCTTTCACCAGGTTCTGACGACGCGCTAACGCACGACGCCAGGCGATACGGCGTGCCGCTACGCTCAACCCTCGCAGCACCGTCTGGTACAGCAGATTCCAGAGGATAACCAGATAGACTGTTTCAATCCAGCGGCCCGCCAGGCGCAGCGTGGTGTAGAAATACCCTGTCGCCGTCAGCACCATTAATGCAATCGGAATAATAGACAGCACGGTAATGGTGACCAGACGCAGACCATGCGACTCTTTGTCACGCCAGCTTTCGCGGCACATCGGCCATACCAGGAAGGCGATCAGCAGCAGGTTGAGGAAAATGACCACCTGGCCAAGCACATCGTCCATCAAATTAAGCGGCGACAGCTCAGCAATGACCGACCAGAAGTTAAGCGGCAACAGCGCAAGGCTAATACGCACAATCTGGCGACGCCAGTGGCTGGTCTGCTTCGCTGGCATGCCAAAATGACGTATCGCCACGCCATCTTTTTCCAGCACCTTCCAGCACAGACCAAACACCAGCCAGAAGATGGTCATCTTCTTACTGAACGCCCACAGCAGGTCGCTAATATTCAGTTGCATAGTCAGCAGAATCAGACCCACCGCGAGGATAATCAGACACGCCGGCAAGGCTCTGATGAGATCGATCAGAATCGCTTTTGGCGTATTAAGCTGACTGTCATTGCGCAGGTTCCCCACCGCGGCGGCTAATTTTGCCTGATAATCCTTCAGCCACTTCAAACGCCAGCGGATTAACCCGGCGATAAGCAGCAGCGGCAGCCCTGCCAGGAACGCAATAAACACGGCGGGCCAGGCTTTTTCCCAGTTCACCGTGATTTTCATCGACTTAAACTGGTCTTTTAGGGTTTGCGGGAAGGCTTTGATCCAGTCCCAGTCCATCGGACGGTTACTGTTAACCCAGAAGATTTGTTGCGTGAGGATCTCTTTCAGGTTTTTCGACACGCTCATTAACTGCTGCTGGTTGATTTGCAGATTAATCGCCATCATCAACTGGTTGCCCAGTTGCTTATTTAGCTGATCCAACAGTTCACGACGCATATCCACGACCTGCAGCAGGGCATCATGGACTTCAGGGTTAACGTCGTTGCTGTGCCCTTCTTCCAGTTTGGCGACAAACGCATCATTCTGGAACAACGTATCGCGCTGCTGGTTAACTTCGAACTGCTCCAGACGCAAATCGGCGATCCGGTTGGTCATATCGGCAAGCTCATCCGCCGACGGCAGCGTTTGTTGTTGCTGATATAAAATGCGCGACAGCAGCAGACTGCCTTTCAGAACGGCGATCTGCTCTTTAATGTTGCGTTCGGATTGCAGCGCGCGGTCAAGCCAGTTTTTGACCTTGATATTTTGCTGCATCAGGCTGTTGCCGTTTTCAGTCGCGGCAATCAGGCGCTGGCTGAGCTGATGGTTAACATCAAGCTCCTGCTTCACTAACGGATTGGACTGAATACGCTCGGCTTCGTCCGGCGTTACCGCTTCCTGTGCCGTCTTTTCGGTTAACGTCAGTCGTTTGCTGTTCACCGCCTCTTGCAGGAGCTGGAGCTGGTGTTCAAGGCGGTTACTGTGCGCCGTCACATAATCGCGTTGTTTTTGCAGGGTATCCTGCAAAACGGTATTCCCTTCGAGGCTCTTACGCTGCTGGTCGATCTGCGCGTTCAGCAACGCTTGCTGCGCCTGCAGCAGCACCTGCTGGCTGGGGCGTAAAGCCGCCTCTCCCACAGTGGTGCCATCGAGTCGATTGCGGATTTGCTGCATCTGTTGCGACGCGGTGTACATCGCATTTTGTACGCGCTCTGGCTGTGTCTGCAGCGATACCAGTTGGCTGTTGTAAGCGGCCAGATCGTTTTGCGAGCTTTGCAGGTCATCCAGGACCTGCGACACGCGCGACTCAAGCTGTCGTAAGGAGAGCGTACTCAGCGTTTTTCGCGTTTCATCGTCATTATCGACATCGCTAAGCGAATTTAGCGCATCCGTCGCCTGACGCATTTTCTCCGGCGCCTGGGCAACTTTTTGCCGAAGCTGTACGGTTTCATCCTTCACACGATCGATTTTATCCAGCGTGGCAATGGTATCGATGAGATCCTGTTGAACCAGCTTATCCTGTGCGGAGAGATCTTTTTGTTTATTCAGCGTGTCTAACTGGCTCTGAATATCCGCTTTCGTCGGCAGTTCACCACTCTGTTGCGCCCGCGCAAATGCAGATGACTGGCAGGATAGCAATAGAATGAAGAAAAGAATGGTAATAGCAATAAGATGCTGTGAACGTTTATAGAGCTGCAACATAGTCATGAGAATGAAGGTTTCTGAACCGGAAAAGTGACCGAAAATAGTCAAGCGGCAAGAATATCACGGCTGTGACCGGCAGAATAGCAGGAGGCAAAATGACCAGGAGAATTCCTGGCACAGACCCAGAGAGTTAACAGGTTTCCGCTACGTTAACCCGCAAGGTAGGGCAGAGAAGACACATCTCAAGCAGCACGGCGACGTATTCCCGAGCCTCTTTTTTCAGATCAAAAGATTCAGGGGCAAATAACCAGTTTTCTATAATTCCGGTAACATAACTACGCAGCAGCACCGCCACGCGACGCGTGTTCAGATTTTCCGGCAGCATGTTGGCGTTCATGCAGTGCCGCAATGTTTGTTCGATACGGTCGTAATTTTCAATACACAGACTGCGTTGAGCTAGCTGAACTGAGGCCATTTCCCCGACAAATTCGCATTTGTGGAATATAATTTCCAACAATAAACGTCGGCGTTCTTCTGTCACGGTAGCTTCAAGAACGTAAATTAAAATTTCTCTTAATACTGATAGTGGATCGTCGGGGAATTTTGCCTGATACTCAGTCTCTAACTCATCAATGTTAGGTTTTGCTAGCTCCCAGATTTCACTGAATAAATCCGATTTGTTTTTGAAATGCCAATAGATCGCGCCGCGCGTGACACCAGCGGCTGCTGCGATCTCCGCAAGCGAGGTGGATGATACCCCTTGTTGCGAAAACAAACGCAGAGCAACATCGAGAATGTGCTGTCGAGTTTCCTGTGCTTGTTGTTTGGTTTTTCGTGCCATAGGTCAGTGAATTTACAGGCGTTAGATTTACATACATTTGTGAATGTATGTACCATAGCACGACGATAATATAAACGCAGCAATGGGTTTATGGGCTTTCAGCCATTGATCAATTTGAAATCGGACACTCGAGGTTTACATATGAACAAAAACAGAGGGTTAACGCCTCTGGCAGTCGTTCTGATGCTCTCAGGCAGCTTAGCGCTAACAGGATGTGACGACAAACAGGCCCAACAAGGGGGCCAGCAGATGCCAGAGGTTGGAGTTGTTACGCTCAAAACTGAACCTCTACAGATAACAACCGAACTCCCGGGTCGCACCAGTGCGTATCGCATTGCAGAAGTTCGTCCTCAGGTTAGCGGTATTATCCTGAAGCGTAATTTCACGGAAGGTGGTGACATCGAAGCGGGTGTATCTCTCTATCAGATTGATCCTGCTACTTACCAGGCCGCTTATGAAAGCGCAAAAGGCGATCTGGCAAAAGCACAAGCCGCAGCAAATATCGCTCAACTGACGGTCAAACGTTATCAGAAACTGTTGGGTACTAAGTACATCAGTCAACAGGATTACGATAGTGCACTGGCAGACGCACAGCAGGCGAACGCCTCCGTTGTCGCCGCGAAAGCCGCGGTAGAAACTGCACGCATCAATCTGGCTTATACCAAAGTGACGTCGCCGATCAGCGGCCGCATTGGTAAATCATCCGTTACTGAAGGCGCTCTGGTGCAAAACGGTCAGGCAACCGCACTGGCAACCGTTCAGCAGTTGGATCCCATCTATGTGGACGTGACGCAGTCAAGCAACGATTTCCTGCGCCTGAAACAAGAGTTGGCCAACGGCACGCTGAAGCAAGAAAACGGTAAAGCGAAAGTCGAACTGGTGACCAATGACGGCATTAAATTCCCGCAGTCCGGTACGCTGGAATTTTCTGATGTCACGGTAGATCAAACCACCGGGTCGATTACGTTACGCGCAATCTTCCCTAACCCGGATCACACCTTACTGCCGGGTATGTTCGTCCGTGCTCGTCTGGAAGAAGGGACTAACCCAACTGCATTACTGGTTCCACAGCAAGGCGTTACCCGCACACCGCGTGGCGATGCCAGTGCATTGGTTATCGGTGCAGACAACAAAGTTGAAACCCGTCAAATTGTCGCCGCACAAGCGATTGGCGACAAATGGTTAGTCACTGATGGACTTAAACCGGGCGACCGCGTGATTGTCACTGGGCTGCAAAAAGTACGTCCTGGCGCGCAGGTAAAAGCGCAGGAAATCACCGCTGATAACAACCAGCAAGCTGCAAGCGGTAGCCAGCCTGAACAGTCCAAGTCTTAACTTAAACAGGAGCCGTTAAGACATGCCTAATTTCTTTATCGATCGCCCAATATTTGCGTGGGTGATCGCCATTATCATCATGTTGGCAGGGGGGCTCGCGATCCTCAAATTGCCGGTAGCGCAATATCCGACTATTGCACCGCCAGCAGTGACGATCTCCGCGACCTACCCTGGCGCTGATGCCAAAACAGTACAGGATACTGTTACGCAGGTTATCGAACAGAATATGAACGGTATCGATAACCTGATGTACATGTCCTCAAACAGTGACTCCACGGGTACCGTGCAGATCACGCTTACCTTTCAGTCTGGTACTGATGCGGATATCGCGCAGGTACAGGTGCAGAACAAACTGCAGCTGGCAATGCCGCTTCTGCCGCAGGAAGTACAACAACAGGGTGTGAGCGTTGAGAAATCATCCAGTAGCTTCCTGATGGTTGTCGGCGTAATCAACACCAACGGCACCATGACGCAGGAGGATATTTCCGACTACGTGGGCGCCAACATGAAGGACGCCATCAGCCGTACTTCAGGTGTGGGTGATGTTCAGCTGTTCGGTTCCCAGTACGCAATGCGCATCTGGATGGATCCGAACAAACTGAATAACTTCCAGCTGACGCCGGTTGATGTGATCAGCGCCATCAAAGCGCAGAACGCCCAGGTTGCAGCCGGTCAGTTAGGCGGTACTCCGCCGGTGAAAGGCCAGCAGCTTAACGCTTCGATCATCGCGCAAACCCGTCTGACCTCCGCCGATGAGTTCAGCAAAATTCTGCTGAAAGTGAATCAGGACGGTTCCCAGGTGCGTCTGCGTGACGTAGCGAAAGTCGAACTGGGTGGCGAGAACTACGACATCATTGCGAAGTTCAACGGTAAACCGGCATCCGGTCTGGGTATCAAGCTGGCGACAGGCGCTAACGCCCTGGACACCGCAAACGCTATCCGCGATGAACTGAAGAAGATGGAACCGTTCTTCCCGTCAGGTCTGAAGATCGTTTACCCGTATGACACTACGCCGTTCGTGAAAATCTCTATTCACGAAGTAGTGAAAACGCTGGCGGAAGCCATCATCCTCGTGTTCCTGGTAATGTATCTGTTCCTGCAGAACTTCCGCGCGACGCTGATTCCGACTATCGCCGTGCCGGTGGTGCTATTGGGTACGTTTGCCGTCCTTGCGATTTTCGGCTTCTCGATAAACACGCTGACGATGTTCGGGATGGTGCTCGCCATCGGCCTGTTGGTGGATGACGCCATCGTTGTGGTCGAGAACGTTGAACGTGTAATGGCTGAGGAAGGGCTACCGCCGAAGGAAGCAACACGTAAATCGATGGGCCAGATTCAGGGCGCACTGGTTGGTATCGCTATGGTGCTGTCAGCGGTATTTATTCCGATGGCCTTCTTCGGGGGATCTACCGGTGCAATTTACCGTCAGTTCTCCATCACCATTGTTTCGGCGATGGCGTTATCAGTCCTGGTGGCATTGATTCTGACCCCTGCCCTGTGTGCGACCATGCTCAAACCGGTTGCTAAAGGCGATCACGGAGAAGGCAAAAAAGGTTTCTTCGGCTGGTTTAACCGCATGTTCGATAAGAGCACGCACCATTACACCGACAGCGTGGGCGGAATTCTGCGCAGCACCGGTCGTTATCTGGCGCTGTATCTGATCATCGTCGTGGGTATGGCCTATCTGTTCGTTCGTCTGCCAAGCTCGTTCCTGCCGGATGAAGACCAGGGGGTATTCCTGTCAATGGCTCAGCTGCCAGCGGGTGCAACGCAAGAGCGTACCCAGAAGGTGCTGGACGAAATGACGGATTACTATCTGACCAAAGAAAAAGCGAACGTTGAATCGGTGTTTGCCGTTAACGGCTTCGGTTTTGCAGGACGTGGTCAGAACACCGGTATCGCGTTCGTGTCTCTGAAAGACTGGAGTGAACGTCCAGGCGAGGAGAACAAGGTTGAGGCAATTACTCAACGTGCGATGGGCGCATTCTCGCAGATTAAAGACGCGATGGTCTTCGCTTTTAACCTGCCAGCGATTGTGGAGTTAGGGACCGCGACCGGTTTCGACTTCCAGCTGATTGACCAGGCAGGTTTAGGTCATGAGAAGCTGACTCAGGCGCGTAACCAGCTGTTTGGTGAAGTTGCGAAACATCCTGATCTGTTAGTCGGCGTACGTCCTAACGGTCTGGAAGACACGCCGCAGTTCAAGATCGATATCGATCAGGAAAAAGCGCAGGCTCTGGGTGTATCCATTAGTGATATTAATACAACGCTGGGTGCAGCATGGGGCGGAAGCTACGTAAATGACTTCATCGACCGTGGTCGTGTGAAGAAAGTTTACATCATGTCTGAAGCGAAATACCGTATGTTGCCGGAAGATATTGGAAACTGGTATGTCCGCGGTAGCGATGGACAGATGGTACCGTTCTCCGCCTTCTCTACCTCACGTTGGGAATATGGTTCACCGCGTCTGGAACGCTATAACGGTCTGCCTTCCATGGAAATCTTAGGCCAGGCCGCACCGGGTAAAAGTACCGGTGAAGCCATGGCAATGATGGAGGAACTGGCCAGCAAACTGCCATCCGGTATCGGCTATGACTGGACCGGTATGTCCTACCAGGAACGACTGTCCGGCAACCAGGCCCCTGCTCTGTATGCCATTTCACTGATTGTCGTATTCCTGTGTCTGGCGGCATTGTACGAGAGCTGGTCAATTCCGTTCTCCGTCATGCTGGTGGTACCGTTAGGTGTTATCGGTGCATTGCTGGCGGCAACGTTCCGCGGCCTGACCAACGACGTTTACTTCCAGGTAGGCCTGCTCACAACCATTGGGTTGTCGGCGAAGAACGCGATACTTATCGTCGAATTCGCCAAAGACTTGATGGATAAAGAGGGTAAAGGTCTGATAGAGGCGACGCTGGATGCGGTCCGCATGCGTTTACGTCCGATCCTGATGACATCGCTGGCCTTTATTCTGGGCGTAATGCCGCTGGTTATCAGCTCCGGCGCAGGCTCCGGCGCGCAGAACGCCGTTGGTACTGGCGTAATGGGCGGGATGGTGACGGCAACCGTGTTGGCTATCTTCTTTGTTCCGGTGTTCTTTGTGGTGGTACGCCGCCGCTTTAGCCGCAAAAGTGAAGATCTTGAGCATAGCCACTCAGTAGACCATCATTGATAGATCTCTAAAGATAAGGCCGCGCAAGCGGCCTTTTTTCTGGAAAAATCATAAAAATCACTTATTGCTATTTCGTTTATTTTCTCCAGGGTAAATAAGCGATATAATCCCTGTAGCCTTAAAGGCTATTCTTAAAAATCATTGAGAGTTCTTATTTACTTTAATAAATATTAAGATTATTCCTGGTAAGCGGTTCACATTGTCGATTGTTACCTTTCGTTGCTAAACCTAATCAAGATAACTCGATGATTGCCCGAAGAATAAAGAAATTGTCCGATTCCGAATAACCGCATTTATCTGTTAAAATGTAAAAATGACCTGACATCATAAGTTTGCATAATTGTAATTTTTCGTGATATGACGATGAAATCTTTTTTAGACTAGATTATAGTTAAATCATCAGGAGTCGCGGGCAAGTTCCAGGTAGTCTGTTGTATCCATCCCGAAGGTGTTCGGTTAGTTTAAGCCACGAAGAAGGGGATGCGTTATGGATGAATACTCACCCAAAAGACATGATATCGCGCAGCTTAAATTTCTCTGCGAAACCCTGTATCATGACTGTCTTGCAAACCTTGAACAAAGTAACCATGGCTGGGTTAATGACCCTACCTCTGCCACCAGCTTGCAGCTCAATGAACTGATAGAGCATATTGCAACCTTCGCACTTAATTATAAAATTAAGTACAATGAGGACAATAAGCTGGTCGCGCAGATAGATGAATACCTGGATG
This sequence comes from Citrobacter sp. wls826, assembly GCF_005281245.1. Lineage (NCBI taxonomy): Bacteria > Pseudomonadati > Pseudomonadota > Gammaproteobacteria > Enterobacterales > Enterobacteriaceae > Citrobacter > Citrobacter sp. wls826. The sequence continues at coordinate 221,308 of NZ_SZWS01000018.1, read as the reverse complement.
ACACTTTTATGTTGTTCAGCAGTTATGGTATTAATACGCAGGATCTGCAGAAATGGCGGAAGTCAGGTAATCGACTGTTTCGCTGTTTTGTCAATGCCACCAGGGCTAATCCTGTTAGTTTGTCTTGTTAAAAATTATTACAATCATAGGTAAGATTTATGTCCGATAAACCATTAACTAAAACTGATTATTTGATGCGCCTGCGACGTTGTCAGACAATTGACACACTTGAGCGCGTTATTGAAAAAAATAAATATGAATTGTCCGACAACGAACTGGCTGTATTTTACTCAGCAGCAGATCACCGCCTTGCTGAATTGACTATGAATAAGCTCTACGACAAGATTCCAACTTCTGTTTGGAAATTCATTCGCTAATTGCTCACGGGTTAAGTCAGGTATAGCGGTACATTTGTCTGGCTGACCATTTTCGTATTTACAATGGTTATTTAAATCAAATCACGTGACTACGATCACAACGAAGAAATGGGAACGTTCCCCTTGTTTGCATTGCGTTTTACTGTGTTGAAATGACCTCCAGTACACAGGAAATTCGTAATGAGTAATGAAAAGCAAAAAATGATCGCCGGTGAACTTTATCGCCCGGCGGATGAAACATTGCGCCACGACCGACTACGCGCTCGTCAGTTGACCCATCGCTACAATCTCACCGCTCCCGATGAAAAAAATGCGCGACAAGCCATCCTGCATGAGCTGTTGGGCCAGAGCGAAGGGGCTTACATTGAACCCTCTTTTCGTTGTGATTACGGCTATAACATTTATCTCGGTAAAGAATTTTACGCCAACTTCGACTGCGTTATGCTCGACGTCTGCCCGATCCATATTGGCGACAACTGCATGTTAGCCCCAGGAGTCCATATTTATACCGCCACCCACCCGCTGGATGCCACCGAGCGAAACAGTGGCATGGAGCTCGGCAAACCCGTGACTATTGGCCACAACGTCTGGATAGGTGGACGCGCAGTGATAAACCCTGGCGTAACGTTGGGTGATAACGTGGTTGTGGCCTCGGGCGCGGTGGTCACGAAAAGCGTTCCGGCAAACTGCGTGGTTGGGGGCAATCCCGCCAGGATTATCAAAACGCTGTGATCTTAAATGTAACTGTTATGCTAAATTGTGGTTAATCTGTTACTTTCTTCACAAGGTATCCCCTTTTAAAATAGGGCGATCGCATCTGAATATCGCAGACACCACAAAGGCAAGAGATGACAGAAATACAGCGCCTGCTTACCGAAACCATCGACGACTTAAATATTCGCGAAAAGCGCGACAACAAACCGCGCTTTAGCATCAGCTTTATTCGCAAACATCCCGGCTTGTTCATCGGCATGTATGTTGCGTGGTTTGCCACGCTGGCGGTGATGCTGCAGTCAGAAACGTTAGTCGATTCAGTATGGCTGCTGGTGGTTCTGTTCGTCATACTCAACGCGTTTTTCTTTTTCGACGTTGCGCCGCGATACCGCTTTGAAGATATCGACGTACTGGATTTCAGAGTTTGCTATAACGGAGAATGGTATAACACGCGCTTTGTCCCCCCTTCACTCATCGATACCATCCTGCACTCACCTTCCGTCGATAGCGAACATAAAGCGCAGCTGCAAAAGATGATATCGCGTAAGGGTGAACTCTCGTTTTACGATGTCTTTACGCTAACCCGCCCCCAGACCAGCCAGTAACCACATCTCAACGCAGATAAAAAAAGTGCGTCCCGGTGAAGGAAACGCACTTTAATCCCTGAAATGTTGGTAAAGAAACTAACGTCTTTTTTTACGCCCCTGAACAGCTTTAAAGCGCGGATTCGTTTTACAGATTACGTACAAACGCCCTTTGCGTTTCACTATCTGGCAGTCAGGATGACGCTGTTTTGCACTACGAAGTGAATTGAGTACCTGCATCTTAACCTCGCTTAGTGCCAATAAAATGACCAAAACGTTTCTGGAAACGTGCTGCACTGCCTTCGTTATCAAAGGTTTTTTGTTTCCCGGTATAGTACGGATGCGATTTGGAAGAGATATCCAGGGTCACGTACGGGTACATTTTCCCCTCAAACTCAATCTCACGTTCCGTTTTAATGGTCGAGCCGACCTTAAAAAATTCATTGGCGCTGGTATCGTGAAACACCACAGTGCGGTAAAAAGGATGAATATCCGGCTTCATGGTAACCTCAATTTGTTACGTTATAACATAACCATAAAATACACCACTCTTGTATAAATCACAACCCGGTTTACGCGATTAAGAGTTAAACGGGATGATAAGTGGCCGTAAATATATGATGCCAATCGAATAGCTTTTTCGGCTTTCGGATATACTTTCCCTACGCTGTGTTAATAAGGATATCACTGTGATAACACGACATCTGATAAGCCTGGTGACTGGGGTGCTGTTTCTTTCCATCCTCGCGCCCGTAGGTTTAAGCCTGTGGCTGGCGCATCGTCAGGTCGAAACGAAATTTATCGATGAACTCGATATGTTCTCAACCCGAGTCGCATTACGTACGGAACGCGTAGGTGAACAGGCCAAAAAAGCGTTGCGCCATATTGAAGCTTTTCAGGGTGAACCTTGTAGTGAAGAGCATCTGCTTGAAATGCGTCGTTTGTCATATAGCTATCGCTATATTCAGGAAGTGCTGTACCTCAAAGATAACGTTCCACAATGCTCATCCCTGGAAAAAAGAAGCCGGGCAGCCGCGTTTCCTCCAGCAATGAAAATCACGCCCGATGGCTACCACGCATGGTTGACCATGCAAAACGATTTGGGCATCAAGCGTTTTATGGCGGCATTAGGTAGCAAGCATTACGTCGTGATGATCGATCCCGGATCTTTTATTGATGTCATCCCGTTTGGCTCATGGCCGATTGAAGTTGCTATCATTGGTACCGCGCGTAACACGGTGGTAGCCAGTAGCACCGATCTGCCACCGGATGTTTTACAACATGTGCAACTAGAGCATTCGATTACCCATCTGCAGAAAGACGGCAGTATTTATAACGCCCGCCCCTTCCCCGAACTGGGCATTACGGTTGTAACCTGGGCATCCACTGTACCTTTGCAAAAGAGCTGGCACCGACAAGCGCTAATCTGGCTGCCGGCAGGGATCCTTCTCGGCTTACTCACCGCAGCCTTTATTCTGCGTATTTTGCGCCGTTTGCAGTCCCCTCATCACCAGTTGCAGGACGCTATCCAGCATCGGGATATCAAGGTCTACTACCAACCGATTATCTCGCTCAAAACGGGGAAAGTGGTCGGGGCAGAGGCGCTGGCTCGCTGGCCACAGGCCGACGGGAGCTATCTGTCACCTGAGATTTTCGTCGCACTGGCGCAAGAGACCGGGCTTTCAGAGCCGCTCACCCGTTTGATTATTGAAAGCGTATTTGACGATTTAGGAAAATGGCTGCGTCAATATCCCCACCAGCATATATCCATTAACCTTGAGTCAGCCGATCTGACCTCCGAAACACTTCCTGCTCTGTTAAGCCAGAAGGTGAACCACTGGCAACTTAAGCCTGCACAAATCGCGCTGGAACTGACCGAACGCGAATTTGCCGACCCAAAAAACAGCGCGCCGTTTATTGCTAAATACCGACAGGCGGGCCATTCGATCTATATTGATGATTTTGGTACCGGCTATTCAAGTCTTAGCTATTTGCAGGATCTGGATGTGGATATCCTGAAGATCGACAAATCGTTCGTCGATGCGCTGGAGTACAACAACGTCACGCCGCATATCATCGAGATCGCGAAAACGCTGAAGCTGGAGATGGTGGCAGAAGGTATTGAAACCGAGAATCAGGAAGCCTGGCTACGCCAGCACGGCGTGCAGTACGGTCAGGGCTGGCTCTACAGTAAAGCGCTGCCGAAAGCGGAATTTATTCTGTGGGCAGAAAAACGGCTTTAGCATGGTTGTTGATGTTGAGATGGCTGGCGGCACGCCGCACAGCCAGTCACATCACTCTTCCATAATGGGCGCAAATCCACCGTAGATCATTCGCTTGCCATCAAATGGCATAGATTCACCGAATTCCTTCATACGTGGATCGGACATCATCTTCTGATTCGCCGCATCGCGGACCTCTTTGGAAGGGTATTCAATCCAGCTGAATACCACTTCTTCATGATCCTGCGCTTTCACAGCCATGCGAAAATCGGTCAGTTTGCCGTCGGGGACGTCATCTGCCCAGCACTCCACCACGCGCAATGCACCGAACTCCTTGAAAAGCGGAGCTGCTTTTGCCGCCATCGCAATGTACGCCTCCTTGTTTTCAGCGGGTACGGCAACCACAAAGCCATCAACATACTTCATGAGAAAAACCTCCGAAGTGTACTGCGCGGCAAGCCGATTCCGGCCGCGTCAGTCGAGGTTAAGTTTAGTCGCCAGCAGGCGATCGTGCCCCAGGCGCATTCCTGATGCGAATACGCGCCTGCGGCTGATGGCAAAACCATGGCAGGCAAATTTGAATCAGCGGCCCAATAGCCAGTGCATACAGCACCGTTCCAAACCCAACGGTTCCCCCCAGCAGCCAACCAATAAGCAACACGGACACTTCGATTGCGGTTCGAATTCGTCGTACTGGCCAACCGGTACGCGCGTGAATTCCAGTCATCAGACCGTCACGCGGGCCCGCGCCAAAACCGGCACCAATGTACAGAGCGGTTGCTAACGCATTCAGTATCACCGCTGACACCAGTAGCCCACTGCGCGCCAGCAGGGATTCAAATCCCGGAATCACCAGCAGCGCGACATCTGCTGCCAGTCCAATCATAATCACGTTGCTCAACGTGCCAAAACCTGGGCGCTGGCGTAGCGGTATCCACACCAGAAGCACCAACACACCCACGGCAATAATCACCACGCCGATATTCATCGACAGTAAATTTGCCACCCCCAGGTGGAACACATTCCACGGATCGGCCCCTAAATCGGCACGGACAAACATCGCCGTCGACACACCGTACAGCGTCAGCCCGATAAACAGCTGAAGTAAACGACGCAGCATGTTCTTCCCCTCTTACTCTCAGATAACTTTCATCTTCACCGCAATTGGCGCTATGATTAATGTCCAGTTTTCAAAAAGTGGACTGCTATGTCATCTCGCCGTTACGGAAGCCAGTCTTTGCAACGCCTGCTCGGACACTGGCAGGAAAGTCCCTCGCGAACGCCCATCTGGCGACAGCTAGCAGAAGCGTTACGTTTGCTGATCCTCGATGGACGGCTGGCGCTGGATAGCCGCTTGCCCGGTGAACGAGAGCTCGCTGCCGTTCTGCAAGTCAGCCGAACCACCGTCGCCAGCGCCATGGCGCAACTGCGTGAGGAGGGATATCTGGAAAGCCGACATGGTAGCGGTTCACTGGTGATCCTGCCGGAACACATTCGCCATGTGCCAACGCGGACCAGCACTGGCACAGCGCTTGATTTGTCCACGGCAGCGCTGAGTGCCGGTCCTGAAATTCATCAGGCTTACCAGCAGGCTCTGTTCGCAATGCCGCAGCATCTGCTGAGCTCCGGGTATCTACCGCAGGGACTGTCGGTTTTGCGTGAATCCATCGCCCGGCATTATTGCGAACGCGGACTCCCGACGCAGCCCGACGAAATAATGGTCGTGAACGGCGCGGTCAGCGGTCTGGCGTTGATCCTGCGTTTACTCACCGGCCCCGGCGATCGCGTAGTGGTAGATCACCCCACTTATCCGCTGGCCATTGCAGCAATACAAGGGGCGTCATGTCGCCCCGTCGGCGTGTCGCTGCCCGAGCACGGTTGGGATACGGCGGGTCTGGTCGCCACCATCGCGCAAACTGCACCGAGAATGGCCTATCTGATGCCGGATTTTCACAACCCGACCGGGCGCTGTATGGACACCGCTACTCGCCAGGTCGTGGCGGATATTGCTGAAAGAACCCGCACGACGTTGGTGGTCGATGAGACCATGGTGAACCTGTGGTATGACGCCCCACCGCCACCGCCGCTTGCCGCATTCAATCGCGATGCCCCGATCATCCTGCTCGGTTCAGCAGGGAAAAGCTTTTGGGGCGGATTACGTCTGGGCTGGATTCGGGCGTCGGCGCGTACCATTGCCGCGCTGGTCCAAACCCGCGACACCTTCGATTTGGGCTCCCCGGTGCTTGAACAACTCGCCACCAGTTGGCTGCTGGATAACGCTGAGGACTTTCTTCCTGACAGAAGACGCCGGCTCACATCACAGCGAGACCTGTGCTCGCGCCTGATGAACTCACATTTTCCGGAATGGCAATTTACCCAGCCACAAGGAGGACTCTCTTTCTGGGTTGAACTGCCTGATACGCTGGCGACGCTCTTTGCCACGCGCGCCGAAAGTGCAGGCATTCAGTTGGGAACCGGTACGCGGTTCGGCCTTGATGGCGCATTCGACCGCTTTTTGCGTATGCCCTTCACGTTGCAGGATGACACAGCATGTGCCGCCTTCAGAGTGTTGCAACCCATTTGGCATAGCCTGCGCTTGCAGGCCAGCAGTGGGAAAATGCGTAAAATAATCTAAACGACGAGTTAAAGGACTCGCTCTTGAATGCCGTGATGGACGAGGAGGTCCTGGCAATACTACCGCTGAGGAGGAACCGGAAAACCCTTCAGGGAAATCACGAAATTCTCACCGTCTTTCTTAATTTTTGCCCCGGCATCACACCAGTCGGAGGCAATACGGAAGAACTCATCGCTGCCGACATTCCAGCTCAGACGAACGTGTTTCACATAACCGGAGCGCAGCATTTCACAGGCTTCGCCATAATTACAGGCGGTTGAGAGCGATTGTTGTTTCATTTTTTCTTCTTCAGTAATCTTCGCAATGCTTTGATTTCTTTAGGAGTCAGTGCGTCAACTACGGATTCTTCCGTATGCTGGCTATCGATATCCTCAGCGGAGACTCCCACCTCTTCAATGGCGGAAAACGCGATTAGTAGCAGTTTTTCCGTGGCGATACTCAAATTTTCATTATGCACTTCAGCATAATGGCGAAGCTTTTCTTTTAGCGCCTCATCAACTTTGACATTCAATACAGCGGTCGACATCGTAGAAAATCCTTGTGGTCAGCCACAACACACCGGATGTAAGACCATGTCATTACAGCGCAATGGCGGCGGCAAAAGCTCAAATAACATCCCCAAAACACAGTGACAGTATTTGATGACAATAAAATGACGATACGATGACAAAGAAAAGAAGATAAACAGAAGAGAAATTGCCGGACGGCAGAATTGGGTGGGGGCCCTGCCAGCTACATCCCGGCACACACGTCATCTGCCTTGGCTGCTTCCTTCCGGACCTGACCTGGTAAACAGAGTAGTGTTGCGGGAGAACCAACAGAGCCCCCATTGAGAGCGTTGTTAACCAACGCGCAGGCGCATTATCACTGCTGCACCCTGTAATTGCAACCCATCCAGCATCGGATGCTGTTTTCTTGTGCAATGCGGCTTCACTCCTTCGCCATTCGGCATTATGCTGGAGGATTAGCGCAGGAATAAATGATGGATATACAGGACTCTTTCCCCCAACGCGTCTGGCAAATCGTCGCTTCAATCCCCGAAGGTTTCGTCACCACGTATGGCGATGTTGCCCGGCTTGCGGGATCGCCGCGCGCTGCGCGTCAGGTAGGCGGCGTGCTTAAGCGTCTCCCCGAAGGCAGCGCCCTGCCCTGGCATCGGGTGGTCAATCGCCATGGGGTCATTTCGCTGACAGGTCCCGACCTGCAACGACAACGTCAGGCGTTGCTCGCAGAAGGAATAGTGGTTTCAGGAAGCGGACAGATCGATTTACAGCGCTATCGCTGGGTGTACTAACCCTCTCCAGGCGGAGAGGGTTACAACGACCTTAGTACTGCGTGGGAGCCGGAACCGCAGATGATGGATTCACCTGGGTTGGTGAAGTAGACGGAACCGTGGTAGTAGCCCCACCGCTCGCCTGAACCGGTACTGCTGTTTGCTGTACCGGGACCAGTGTCAGGTCGGCTTTAGTCCCACCCTGATTGATGACCGTCTGAACGGTATCAGTAATAAAGACCAGTTTATCATTTACCGTAATAGCCGCACTCAGCAGAATACGGGCGTTAGGTTGAATATCTGCCGGGTTAAACGGTAATACAAAGCTGAATGGCGCTTGTTTACCTTCAGTACGGACCGCTTTTTGCGACAGCACTTTTGACGGTGCATCGGCCAGTGAAGCATCTGACAGCGTAACGGTTAGCACCGCATCTGGTGGCAAGGCCACTTTCTGACGGATCCATACTGTACCGGAGACATTTGGCTGCTGAATTTTAGACTGTGTGTCAGAAATTGACGTATTAGGGCTTGGCGCAGGTGTCTGAATATCAGCGCTTTTATCGGCACAGGCCGCCAGAGCGACTGCAACCGCTAAACCACTTACCATGTGCACGAGTTTCATTAAATTCTCCTTATCATCTATGCACCAGCGAGAACTTTCCTCGCCAGAAGAGTGGTTAACAAAAACATAACGTGACTAAGTGTGGCACAAGACAGCTATTTTTGCCTGTAATAGGCCAGTAATTCAGACAATTGCACCCATCGGACCACTTTTAAAATTGCGTTATACTCTGCCTACCTCGCTGCGACATCGATATCACCTGGAGAGCACGTATGAGTCTGGCACTGAAAAATTTGCTGACATTGTTAAATCTGGAAAAAATTGAAGAAGGACTCTTTCGGGGCCAAAGTGAAGACTTAGGGTTACGTCAGGTTTTTGGGGGACAGGTTGTCGGTCAGGCGCTATATGCCGCAAAAGAAACCGTACCGGAAGAGCGTCTGGTACACTCTTTTCACAGCTACTTTTTACGCCCCGGCGATAGCCAAAAGCCCATCATCTATGATGTGGAAGTCCTGCGTGATGGTAACAGCTTCAGCGCGCGCCGCGTTGCCGCGATCCAGAATGGTAAACCCATTTTTTACATGACTGCCTCTTTTCAGGCACCGGAAGACGGATTTGAACATCAGAAAACCATGCCAGATGCGCCGGGTCCCGATGAGCTGAAATCAGAAACGGAAATTGCCCGCTCAGTGGCGCATTTGCTGCCGCCGCTGTTGAAAGAAAAATTTATCAACGATCGTCCGTTGGAAGTACGCCCTGTCGAGTTTCATAACCCCCTAAAAGGTCACGTCGCACCTCCGACGCGCCAGGTATGGATCCGAGCTAACGGCGTGCTGCAGGACGATCTGCGCGTCCATCAGTATCTGCTGGGTTATGCCTCAGACCTGAACTTCCTGCCTGTTGCGCTGCAACCGTACGGGATTGGCTTCCTGGAAAAAGGGATTCAGATCGCCACCATTGACCATTCCATGTGGTTCCACCGTCCGTTTAATATCAATGAATGGCTGCTGTATAACGTCGAGAGTACTTCGGCATCCGGTGCCCGGGGCTTTGTACGCGGAGAGTTTTATACCCAGGATGGTGTGCTGGTCGCTTCTACCGTACAGGAAGGGGTAATGCGTAATCGCAATTGAGAATTACCGGATGGTGGCGCAAAAGCGTTGCCATCCGGCAAATTGAGAATCAGGCGTTGTAAGCGTTCTCGCCGTGACTGTTTACATCCAGACCTTCGCGCTCCTGCTCTTCCGGTACGCGCAAACCAACCGTCATATCCGCCAGCTTATAGCCAATGAAAGCCACCACGCCAGACCAGACGATGGTGATCGCTACGCTTTCCAGTTGCACCAGCAGCTGATGCCCCATGGTCACGCCCTCGGCAAAGCCCACGCCTCCCAAAGAGCTGGCAGCGAAAACTCCGGTCAGGATACAGCCGACAATGCCGCACACGCCGTGAACGCCAAACACGTCACACGGATCGTCCACACGCAGAAAACGCTTCAGCATGGTCACGCCCCACAGGCCTGCCAGACCCGCAACGACACCGATAATCAGCGCGCCGCCGACACCGATATAGCCACATGCAGGTGTTACGCCCACCAGACCCGCAATGGCACCAGAGCAGGCGCCCAGCAGAGACGGTTTACCACGCAGCGCCCATTCACCGAAGATCCATCCAAGGATGGCTGCAGCGGTGGCGACCACGGTATTAACGAAGGCCAGTGCGGCGATTTCATTTGCCGTACCCGCTGAACCAGCGTTAAAGCCAAACCAACCAATGTAGAGAATAGCGGTACCGGTGAAAACCATCGGCAGGTTATGCGGTTTAAAAGCTTCTTTGCCAAAACCGACACGTTTGCCAATCAGATACGCGCCTACCAGACCGGCAATCGCCGCGTTGATGTGCACAACCGTTCCGCCGGCAAAATCCAGCGCGCCGTGGGAAGCCAGCAAGCCGCCGCCCCAGACCATATGCGCAATGGGGATGTACGACAGCGTTAACCATACCACCACAAAAATCAGCACCGCGGAGAAGCGAATACGTTCAGCCAGCGCACCGACGATTAGCCCAACGGTGATGCAGGCGAACGAGCCCTGAAAAGCAACGTGAATGTACTGGTAGAAGCTCCCCGTTACCGCCGTCAGCGCAATATTCTTCAGCAATACCCAGTTGAAGTTGCCGAAGAAATTATTTCCTTCGCCAAAGGCCAGTGAGTAGCCATAAACCACCCATAAAATACAAACCAGAGCAAATGTCACCGTAACCTGAGTCAGCATCGACAGCACGTTCTTACCGCGAATCAAACCGCCGTAGAACAGCGCAATGCCAGGGATGGTCATAAACAGCACCAGCGCGGTACAGATCATCATAAAAGCGTTATCCGCTTTATCCGCAACCGCCGGTGCCGCCATCGCCAGTCCCGGCAGCAGCGCCAGTGAAGCAATACCTGTTTTCATCGTTGCTATCTTCATTTTTTGGTTTCCTATCACTGTGTGCCAGACGTTACAGTGCGGCTTCGTCGGCTTCGCCGGTACGAATACGAATCACACGTTGCAGCTCGGCGACGAAGATTTTGCCGTCGCCAATTTTTCCGGTGTATGCCGCCTTACTGATGACATCAATCACGCCATCCAGTTGGTCGTCGGCAATCGCCACATCAATCTTCACCTTCGGCAGAAAATTGACGCTATATTCAGCCCCACGGTACAGCTCAGCATGACCTTTCTGTCGGCCAAACCCCTTCACTTCGGTGACGGTCAGCCCCTGAATACCAATAGACGACAATGCTTCACGGACGTCTTCCAGTTTGAACGGTTTGATTACCACGGTAACCAGCTTCATAGATCCCCTCCAGTCAGAATTCAGTAGTGGCTGCAGATACACGAGAGGAATATTGCAAGGGATGTGCCAGAAATGAAAAAGGCGGGATGATTCAGGTTCTCAGGGTACTTCCGGGAGAGAAAAAGAAAAAACGCACTATAACGGTGCATAGTGCGTTACATTTTTGCACCAGATTGTTGATTGCCGGATGGCAGCGTAAACGCCTTATCCGGCCTACGAGACCGTGCTGGCCCCAGACCGGATAAGCGCCGCGCCATCAGGCGAT
>NZ_SZWS01000018.1:200185-209773 GCF_005281245.1 Citrobacter sp. wls826 | reverse complement strand
GCGGCTAACTCTTCACCCGCCAGCTGCAGCTGATACATCTGCCAGTAACGGCCTTGCGCCGTGAGTAATTGCTGGTGCGTACCACGCTCAACCGCCTGACCGCGATGCAGCACCAGAATGGTGTCCGCATCGACAATCGTCGATAACCGATGCGCAATCACCACCAGCGTGGTGTGTTCACGTACCGCCGCCAGAGCTTGCTGAATGGCCTGTTCAGTACCGGAGTCAATACTGGCCGTGGCTTCGTCGAGGATCAACACCTGTGGCGTTTCAACCAACACCCGCGCCAACGCCAGCAGCTGTTTTTGACCAACGGAGAGATTATTGCCCTGCTCGCCCAGCCGGGTATGAATCCCCTCGCTCAGACCTCGCGCCAGTTCTGCCAGTTGCACGGTCTCCAGCGCCTGCCATACCCGCTCTTCTGAGATATCGCGGCCCAGCGTGACGTTCGCCAGGAAGGTATCTGCCATCACCACCGGATCCTGCTGCACCATGGCGATGCCCTGACGTAACGCACCGTGGCTCAGTGAAGACAGCGGCCGTCCATCAAGGCGGATTTCCCCCTGCGTCAGCGGGTAGTAACCCATCAACAGGCTGGCGAGCGTGCTTTTACCACTGCCGGTGTGTCCGACCAAAGCCACAAAGCTGCGCGAAGGCACGGATAGACTGATATTTTGCAGCACCAGATTGTCGTCGCGATAGGCAAATGAAACGTTATCCACCTCAATGTCCCCGCTCTTTAGCGGTCGCTCATCTTCACCATAGCGCTGACGTGGCCCATCCATCAGTTCGAACACTCGCTCACCGGCGACAACCGCCTGCTGCAGCATTGATTGCTGAGTGGTCAACTCGATCAGCGGTTCATTCAAACGGCCGAGGTAGCTGATAAACGCGTACAGCACGCCAACCTCGATCGAGCTGCCAGAGGTAAAACTGAACAGCATCAGCAATCCGCAGAGGATCAGCGCCGAGAAAAGGCTAAGCAGCGGGCGCAACAAAAAACCATCCAGTCGCAGGGTCTGCATACGCGCCATATAGTGCGAGCGGCTTGCTTCGCCCATTCTCTCGCCAAATCGCGCCTGCTGGCGGAACTGCTGGATAACACTCATGCCGTTGATGACTTCGTTAAAGCCATCGTTAATATCCGCCAGATAAGCGCGAACCCGGCGCACAATCGGGGTGCTGTAGCGTTGATAAATCACCATCACCACCAGCACGGCCGGGAAAATGGCCATCGCCACTAGCGCCATACGCCACTCAAGGCTGAACATCGCTACCAGCATGGCGCCAATTAATGCCGCGCTGCGCAGGACTGTTGCTACCACCGTCACGTACAGGTCGCGAATAACTTCAGTGTCATTGGTCACACGGGAGATTAGCTGCCCGACAGGTTGAGTATCAAAGGCGCTGAGCGGCTGGCGCAGCGCAGCGTCCATTACGTCGGTGCGCAACTGTTGTACTACGCCAACTGCCGCCTGGTTAAACAACAATGACTGCGCGTAATGCAGACCAGCCGCCAGCAGTTGTAGACCGATATATGCCGCAACCAGCCCGGCGACCATCGCCAGCGGCAGATTATTCTTCGCCACCATGTTATCGATAAAATAGCTAATCAGCAGCGGACCGCTGACTTCCGCCGCAGCTGCCACCCACAGCATGACTACCGCAATAGCCAGCTGTTTTCGCCATGGAGAGCCATACGCCAGCAATCTTTTCAGGGTCGGCCATAATTGCCCAAAACTACGCATTAGCCGCCTCCTCGTTTATCTCTGGTGCATCAGTCAGCGCCGCTTCCAGTTGCTGATAGCGGTACATATCGCGATACCAGCCAGGCTGCTGCACTAACGCATCATGCTCGCCGCGCTGGGCAATATGCCCATGCTGCATCACGATAATCTCACTGGCTTCCGTCAGGGCCGATAAACGGTGGGCGCTAATAATGACGGTTCTGCCTTCGCCCCACTGGCGCAGGTTATGCAGGATCTGATGCTCGGTACGACCATCTACCGCCGACAGCGCATCATCCAGAATCAGGATTTCAGCGTTCAGGAGTAGCGCTCGAGCGATAGAAATACGCTGTTTTTGCCCACCAGACAGCATCACCCCACGTTCGCCCACTTCGGTGTCGTAGCCCTGCGGAAGACGTAAAATATCCTCATGAACGCTGGCAAGGCGTGCCACATACTCGATCTCTTCCTGCGTGGCCTGAGGGCGTCCTAACGCGATGTTATTGCCAACGGTATCCGAAAACAGGAATGGCGTCTGGCTGACAACTGCCAGCCGGCTGCGCCAGCTATCCAGTTGTAATCGCGTTAAGGGGATATCATGAAAGCGCACATCGCCGTGGGTGATATCAAAATGACGCTGAATCAGCGACAGCACCGTACTTTTCCCCGCGCCGGTAGGCCCACAAATACCCAACATCTGCCCAGGTTTAAGCTGGAAGTTCACATTTTCCAGCGCCGGATGTGCCGTTTGCGGGTAGCAAAATTCACGAATCGCCACCGCCAGCTCTCCACGCCCTTCCGGTACCGGTTCAGTGCCGTCATCCACCACCGGCGCTTCAGACAGCATGGCGCGAATACGGCTGTACGCCGCGCTGCCACGTTCGACGATGTTAAACATCCATGCCAGCGCCAGCATCGGCCAAATCATCAAACCGAGATACATCATAAAGCTGGTGAGCTGGCCGAGCGTCAGCGAGCCGTGCACCACCATCCAGCTTCCCCCAGCAATCGCCAGTAGGTTAGCCATGCCAATGGCGATATAAATCGTGGGATCAAAGCGGGCGTCAATGCGCGCCACGCGCAGGTTTTTCTTACCGGTATCTTCGGCATCGGCGGCAAATAATGCCGATTGCCGATCCTCCAGACCGAAGGCCTTGATCATGCGAATACTGGTCAGGCTTTCCTGAGTACGGTCGTTGAGACTGGAAAACGCCGCCTGCGCCAGCTTAAAGCGGTTATGCAGTCGATCGCCGTAACGTTTGATCATCAACGCCATCACCGGCATCGGCAGCAGCGCAATTAACGTCAACTGCCAGCTTATCTGCGTTGACATCACGATCAGCACCGCACATCCCATTACCAGCGAATCTACCAGCGTCAGCACGCCTTCTCCGGCGGCAAATACGACCCGATCGACATCGTTGGTCGCACGCGCCATCAGATCGCCCGTGCGGTGACGCAGATAAAATTCTGGATGCTGGCGACTCAACTGACGGTAATAATCTTCCCGCAGCTCAACCGCTAGTTGGTAGGATGCGCCAAACAGCAGCACGCGCCAGACATAGCGCAGCAAATAAACCACCACTGCAATCAGGGCAATTGTTCCCACCCACATCAGCAGTCGCTCGGTGGTGAAGCGTTGAGTCGTCACGCCATCCACAATGATCCCGACCACTTTCGGCGGAATAAGCTGAAGGATAGCGATGATGATAAGCAGGGCCACCGCCCCGAGGTAGCGACGCCACTCCCGGCGGAAGTACCAGCTTAATTGAGCAAATAATCGCACGCGTTATGTCCTGACAAGATTTCCGGCAATAAGCGCCGGGAGAGTTATTCAATAGGGAGCGCAGTTGTGTATTTAATCTGTTCCATCGCAAAGCTGGAGGTGACGTCAGACAGGCCCGGTACGCTGTTCACCAGGCGCTTATAAAATTCATCGTAGCTTTTCATATCGGCGACCTGCACTCGCATCAGGTAATCATATTCCCCTGCCATACGCCAGAACCCCAGAACCTCCGGCATACCGGTGACTTCGGTGACAAAGCGGCAATACCATTCACTGCTGTGATGCTGAGTCTTAATCAGCACAAACGCGGTCAGCCCCAGCCCCAGTTTTTCTGGATCTAACAGGGCGACTCTACCCAGCAGGATACCGTCATCCTCAAGCCGTTTGAGGCGTTTCCAGCAGGGGGTGGTAGTCAGATTAACGGCATCTGCTAACGCCTGCAAAGAAAGGGTGCAGTCCTGTTGCAGTAAGCTAAGCAGCTTACGGTCAATTTTGTCTAACATATCCACTCCACAGAGAAGAATTTTCTCCTTACATTCTATTTTAAAGGCTAAATGGCAACAATTTTTTCCGTGCTTTTCGCTATTCTTGGCACAAAATGACAAATGGATATCTATTAATGATGAATAGCTCCTGGGTTAAAAACGCCATCAATGAAATCAACGCGGATTATCAGCGTTCTGCGGATACGCATCTCATTCGTCTGTCGCTACCGGCGTTCCCGGGCATTCAGATCTATTTAAAAGATGAGAGCACGCATCCCACCGGGAGCCTGAAGCATCGTCTGGCGCGTTCACTGTTTCTGTACGGATTGTGCAATGGCTGGATTAAAGAAGGTACCACCATCATTGAATCATCGTCCGGTTCAACGGCGGTCTCTGAGGCTTATTTCGCCCGACTGTTAGGGCTGCCGTTTATTGCCGTCATGCCTTCCTGTACGGCGAAGCGTAAAATTGAACAGATAGAGTTTTACGGTGGTCGCTGTCATTTCGTGGAAAGCGCCTGTGAAATCTATGCGGCCTCTGAACAGCTGGCGCGTGAGCTGAACGGTCATTACATGGACCAGTTCACTTATGCTGAGCGCGCTACCGACTGGCGTGGCAATAACAATATTGCTGACAGCATCTTCCGTCAGATGCAGTGCGAGCCCAACCCCGTCCCCCGCCATATTGTGATGAGCGCCGGAACCGGCGGCACCTCTGCAACCATTGGCCGCTATATTCGTTGTCAGGGCTACGATACTCGCCTGATGGTGGTGGATCCGGAAAACTCAGTCTTTCTGCCCTTCTGGCAGGATCGCGATGCAACGTTACGCAGCCCGGTAGGAAGCAAAATCGAAGGCATCGGCCGCCCACGTGTCGAACCCTCCTTCATTCCTGACGTAGTCGATGAAATGCTGCGCGTACCGGATGCCGCAAGCGTGGCCACCGCACACTGGCTGGAAACGCAGTTGGGCCGCAAAGTCGGCGCTTCAACCGGCACCAACATGTGGGGAACGCTGCAACTTGCCGCCCGTATGCGCGATGCCGGAGAAAGCGGTTCACTGGTCACGCTGCTGTGCGACAGCGGCGAACGCTATCTTGAAACCTACTACAACCCGCAGTGGATCGACACGCACATCGGTGATTTAACGCCGTGGAAAGCGGAACTCACCCGGCTTCTGAACGCCCATTAATGGGATAAAAAAAAGCCAGACGCGAAGTCTGGCTTGCTGGAAGGGATCTCTCATTCGGGGGAATAAGGTAGATGCGGATTGTCCAGCCAATGCGTCAAAAAGTGTGACACCGCCTGATTGCGGCAATGCCCAATCACCGACAAATGCGGCAGTTCAGCAATCAGTTGTGGCATCGCGTTGCCCATAATCAGGCCGCGCCCAACGCTACCTAACATTTCGCGATCGTTCATGGCATCGCCAAACGCCATACATTCGGCCATTGAATAACCTAAGTGGTCGCTTAGTACCGCCAGCGCCGATCCTTTGTTACAGCCCACCGGCAGCACCTCAAGGCAATCAACCGCGGAAAAACAGAGATTTGCCTGCTCACCCAGCGCCTCATTCAGTTGAATGCGTAATTGGATCAGGGAGTCATGATCCCCACAGAAACAGACTTTCGTTACCTGATGAGCCGGAATACGTTTCACATCGACGATCTGGTAGCGAAATCCGCTATACACATGCGCCTGTAGCAGCGATGGGATCTCTTGTCCGGTGAACCAACCGTTGTCATTAAAGACATGCATGCTGGCTGTAGTATCCCACTTCTGATGTAACACGATATCCGCCACAGTCGGATCCAGATCCTGACGGTGCAATACATCGCCCTCAACAGAGTGAATGCGCGTGCCGTTACCCGTGATCAAAAAGGCGTCCAGTGAGATAGAACCCAAAATATGGCGCATCTCCAGCACATGGCGGCCGGTGGCAAATGTCAGGGTGATCTCGCGTTCACGCAGGCGCGCCAGCGTTGAAAGCGTTTCGTCACCTAAATGGTGATTCGGCATCAAAAGGGTGCCATCCATATCAAATGCAGCCAGACGAGCCATTTCTTTCTCCACACTGTGACGCAGTTAACTTGTGATTCAGTATCACCTGAGATATACGGAAGTAATAGTGAATAGATAAAATGAATTGTTCCGGGTTTATTACACAAAATCATTCAAGTTGCATCCAGGCGGCAAGTGAATGAACGTCCAGGAGCATGCAGTGACTGGGGTGAATTAACGCCGCCAACAAAGAGGCAGCTTGAAGGATGACGTGTATATGAGATTGTTGAATCGCCTGAATCAGTACCAACGCCTGTGGCAGCCGTCGGCGGGAGAACCGCAGTCGGTGACCGTCGGGGAGCTGGCAGAACGCTGTTTTTGCAGCGAGCGCCACGTGCGTACCCTGCTGAAGCAAGCGCAGGATGCTGGCTGGCTGGAGTGGCACGCCCAGTCGGGGCGTGGGAAACGCGGGCAGCTGCGCTTTTTGGTGACGCCAGATTCGCTACGCAGCATTATGATGGAACAAGCGCTGCAAAAGGGGGAGCAACTTAGCGTACTGGAGCTGGCTCAGCTGGCGCCGGGAGAATTAAGAACGCTGCTCCAGCCGTTTATGGGCGGTCAGTGGCAAAACGACACGCCAACCCTGCGCATCCCCTATTACCGCCAGCTCGACCCTTTGCACCCTGGATTTCTCCCCGGTCGCGCAGAGCAACACCTCGCCGGACAAATATTCTCGGGCCTGACCCGGTTCGACAGTGTTACGCAACGCCCCTGCGGAGATTTAGCCCACCACTGGAATATCTCCGCCGACGGCCAGCGCTGGGATTTCTATATTCGTTCCACCCTGTACTGGCATAACGGCGATGCGGTCAGCAGCACACAGCTACATCAACAGTTGCTGAAGCTGTTAGAGCTACCCGCGTTAAACAAGCTGTTTATCAGCGTAAAGCGCATTGAGGTAACGCATCCCCAGTGCCTAACCTTTATTTTGCATCGCCCCGACTTCTGGCTGGCGCATCGTCTGGCAAGCTACAGCAGTCACCTGGCACATCCCGAACTCCCGTTTGTTGGTACCGGTCCGTTCCGGTTGACGCTGTTTACCCCAGACCTGGTGCGCATCGAGAGTCACGATCACTACCACCTGAGTCATCCGCTACTAAAAGCCATTGAATACTGGATAACCCCGCAGCTTTTCTCCCAGGATTTGGGCACCAGCTGTCGCCATCCGGTTCAAATTGCAATTGGTAAACCCGAAGAGCTTCCCATGCTAAGCCAGGTAAGCAGCGGGATCAGCCTCGGTTTCTGCTATCTCACGCTCAGAAAAAGCGCGCGGCTGAATACGCAGCAGGCCCGTCGCCTGGTCAATATTATCCACCGCTCTTCCCTGCTACAAACGCTTGACGTGGATGAAAACCTGATCACGCCAAGCAATGCGCTGCTGCCGGGATGGACGATCCCCCAATGGGATGAACTGGACGACGTGCCGCTACCGGAAAAACTTACGCTGGCCTATCACCTGCCGGTAGAATTGCACGCCATGGCTGAACAGCTTCGCCAGGCGCTGGCGCTACTCGGCTGTGAATTAACGCTTATTTTTCATAATGCTAAAAACTGGGATGGCGACCATCCTTTAGCCCAGGCCGACCTGATGATGGGCGACAGGCTGATTGGCGAAGCACCTGAATATACCCTCGAACAGTGGCTGCGCTGCGATCAGCTCTGGTCACATGTATTGAGCTCGCCGGCATATACTCATCTGCAAACCACCCTGGATGCCCTGCAAATCCAGGCCGATGAGGACGATCGTCATGCGGCTTTACAACACGTTTTCGCCTCGCTGATGCATGACGCGACCCTGACACCGCTGTTCAATTATCACTATCGTATTAGCGCTCCGCCGGGCGTGAACGGCGTACGCCTGAATCCTCGCGGCTGGTTTGAATTTACCGAAGCCTGGCTACCGCCTCCGTCGGCGTGAAGAAGCTGGTCGGCGACACGCCCAGGCGCTACCATAAGGGTTTCGTTATTTGTCAGGAAAAACCATGAAACGTGCCGTTGTTGTATTCAGTGGGGGTCAGGACTCCACAACCTGTCTGGCGCAAGCGCTGCATCAGTATGATGAAGTGCACTGCGTGACCTTTGATTATGGTCAGCGCCATCGCGCTGAGATTGATGTCGCACGTGACCTGGCCTTAAAACTTGGCGCGCGTGCGCACAAGGTACTTGATGTAACGCTGCTCAGCGAACTGGCCGTCAGCAGCCTGACCCGCGATAACATTCCGGTACCCGATTACGAACCGGATGCGAACGGCATTCCTAATACCTTTGTGCCAGGACGCAATATTCTGTTTTTAACGTTGGCGGCGATTTACGCGTATCAGGTGCAGGCGGAGGCAGTCATTACCGGCGTTTGTGAAACGGATTTCTCTGGATATCCGGACTGCCGCGATGAGTTCGTCAAAGCCCTGAACCATGCCGTAAGCCTGGGAATGGCGAAAGATATCCGCTTTGAAACCCCGCTGATGTGGATCGATAAAGCCGAAACCTGGGCACTGGCCGATTACTGGGGCAAGCTGGACCTGGTACGCGAAGAAACGCTGACCTGTTATAACGGCATCAAAGGTGACGGTTGCGGTCACTGCGCGGCCTGTAATCTGCGCGCCAACGGCCTGAACCATTATCTGGCAGATAAACCGGCAGTGATGGCGGCAATGAAGCAGAAAACAGGACTAAAGTGATCGTTTTGCCGGATGGCGGTGCACGCACCTTATCCGGCTTTCGACATTCACCGTGGTCAATATCGCCCGTAAGCCTGATAAGCGAAGCGCCGTCAGGCTTCCTTCCATCACTTCACCATCTGCTCCAGTTTTTCGCGCAACTCCCCTTCCAGCGGTAGCGCCTTTTGCGTTTTCAAATCAATACAGACGAAGGTAATCAACGCGTCTGCCACCACCTGTCCTTCCGGCTCCAGGGTGATAGTCTGGTTCAACACACCGCTTTTGCCATTTAACTGTTGCACCTGACTGGTAATGGTCAGCAGGTCGCTCAGCACCGCAGGGCGGCGGTAGTTAATGTTAATATTCACGACCACAAAAGCGATGTTGTGTGCGGTCATCCACTGAAAGCTGTCGCTGTTTTCCAGGCCATCCCAGCGGGCTTCTTCCAGAAACTCAAGATAGCGAGCATTGTTAACGTGCTGATAGACATCAAGATGAAAACCACGAACTTTGATTTGTGTTTGCATAGCGCAGGAGCCTTACGTTGTTTTTATAGGAACACACTTCAGGGTAAGAGGTCATAACTGGTATGACCTCTACAGTCTGGCAAACTTTCAGCACTCTGCAAGTTATTAAAGTGTTAAAACTGCCAGATTGCGCTCTACCAGCGAACTCCCCATGCCCGGTACCTGCTTTAAGTCCTCCACCGTTTTAAACGGCCCGTACTCCTCACGATAGCTGACAATCGCCTGCGCTTTCTTCAGACCCACGCCATTCATGACTCGCGCTAAATCCTCCGCAGAAGCGCTGTTGATGCTTACCCTGGTGCCTTCATCATCGCTCGCTTTAGCCGGTTGCGTGGCTTTGCTTTGTG
>NZ_SZWS01000018.1:182812-200117 GCF_005281245.1 Citrobacter sp. wls826 | reverse complement strand
CATCCGCTTTGGCTTGAGTCGCCTGGCTTTTGGCGACTGGCTCTGCAGCCAGTGCGCTTTGAGCCATACCGGCACAGGTCAATGAAAGGGTAATAAGCAGGGCTTTGATTCCATGTTTCATACTGTTTTCTCCTTGTTTGTTAACAGTGGAATCACGATAGCGAGGTGCAGAACGGCAGACAAACGGCAAATATCAGAAATGGAAAAGGCCGCGAAAGCGGCCTTTGGTTGATACAATTTTTTGCAATTTTTTGCGAGTAGCCTCGGTTATTGCTGCTGTTCCAGCGCGTCACCGACTTTAATTTTTGCGGCTTTACGCAGGTTGCTCATCAGCGCTTCAAAGACAATCTGCGCATTGTTCTGGGTAATCCCCTGAACCATCGCTTTCTTCTGCTCTTCAGGCATAGAACCGGCTTTCACCTCGTCCAGCGCCAGCAGTACAACGTTACCCTGCATGTCGTTCGCCACGCCGTAGCTCGGTTTGTCTTTCGCCGGCAGGCTCAGGCCAAAGGCCGCCTGACTCAGCGGATCCTGACCCGTACGGCTCAGCGTTTTCGCCTCGCCAAAGCTCAGACCCGCCGCTTTCATGGCTTCATCGCCTTTACCAGCTTTCAGATCCGCCAGCAGTTTATCGGCATCAAGCTTCGCCTGCTGCTCTGCTTTATTGTGCTTAACAAGCGCAGTTACCTGATCTTTCACTTCAGCCAGTGGTTTAACGGCTTCAGCTTTGTGCTCTGCAATACGCAGTACAAACGCGCGATCGCCATCCACGGTGATGATGTCAGAGTTACTGCCAGGCGTACCGTTCTCACCAACCAAACCACCATTGAAAATGATGTCAGCGACCGGTTTGAAGTTCAGCTCTTCCGGCAGGCTGTCACGGCTAAACCAGCCCGTTTCAACCGCTTTCATACCCGCCGCCTGCTCCGCGCCCGCCAGGGATTCGTTATCGTTGCTGGCGGCATCGCTCACTTTCTGCTGCAGCGCATAGTAGGCATCCAGCGCTTTTTCCTGCTTCACTTTCGCCGCAATGTCGTCACGGGCTTCGCTCAGCGGTTTAACCTGCGCAGGCTGTACGTCGTCAAGACGCGCAACGAGGAAACCAACGGAAGACTTAATCACACCTGACAGCTGGCCTTTCTCTTTCAGACCGGCATTCTTCAGCTCATCCGGGGTGGTGGAATCTTCCAGCCATCCCATATCGCCGCCTTTACGGGCAGAGATGATGTCAGCAGATTTTTCTTTTGCCAGCGCAGCGAAATCACCGCCTTTGTTCAGCTCGTCCAGTACCGCTTTGGCTTCATCTTCCGTTTTGGTCTGAATGATGCTGTAGCGGTTACGCTGCGGCTGAGTGAACTGATCCTGATGCTGGTCATAATAAGCCTGAATATCCGCATCGCTGGCCGTCTCCTGCATAGCAGCAGCATCCAGCTTGATGTAGCTCACGCGGAACTGTTCCGGCGTCATAAAGTTGTTTTTATTCTGCTCGTAGTAGCTGGCAACTTCCTGCTCGGTAACAGACTGCTTCGCGGCCAGTGCGTTAACGTCAATTGTCGCCTCGCGAACGATACGCTGCTGTGCGACCAGCGCCGCCAGCTCGTCCGTTTCGCCTTTCAGCATGAAGTCCGTACCGGCAACGCCGTTAATCAGTTGCTGGGTAGTAAGCTGATTACGTAATGCCTGAGCGTACTGGTCTGCGGTCATTCCCATCTGATTAACAATCGCGTTGTAGCGATTGTTATCAAATTTACCGTCCACCTGGAACGCAGGCGTGGCGAAAATAGCCTGTTTAACCTGATCGTCGCTGATGTTGAGATTAAGCTCGCGGGAGTACTGATCCAGCAGCGCTTCGTCAATAAGACGATTCAGCACCTGCTGACGCAGCGTTTTCATGTAGCCTTCGTTCGCAGCCAGTTCGGAGTATTGATCGCCCAGCTGTTGCTGCATGCGGTTACGTTCGCTGTTGAACGCATTCTCGAACTGCCCGCGGCTAATCTCCTGGCCATTCACTTTGGCGGCGAAGTTATTGCCCCCGCCAATCAGGTAACCACTCACGCCGGTCAAAATGAACGACACGATAATGATACCGAAAATAATCTTGAGCACGAGACTGTTAGCAGCCGTGCGTAAGCTGTCCATCATGGTGTAACCACACTCCGCTGTAGATGACTATACGCGTTATCTCTCAAGCCGCCTGCGCGTTGTCACCACAGCGGCGGCAAGGATTTTGAGTATATATGCTTCACGCAGCATAGCGTTTCCTGAACGCTGCGTACAAAGGCCTATTGTGACAAGAAACAGGGGCAATTGTCAGCCCACAACGCATAGAAAGTACCGGAATTACAAATAAAAAAGGCACATCAGTCGATGCGCCCTTGTACTTCGTCACATCCCCAAAGGGGAAATCACTTAGTTTACCGCGTCTTTCAGTGCTTTACCTGCACGGAAGCCCGGTACTTTAGCCGCGGCGATGGTGATCTCTTTACCTGTTTGCGGGTTGCGACCAGTACGGGCAGCACGCTCTTTAACGGCAAAAGTACCAAAACCTACCAGCGCTACGTCATCACCTTCTTTCAGAGATTCGGTAACAGAAGCAATAATTGCATCTAACGCACGTCCAGCCGCAGCTTTAGAGATATCAGCCCCTGCAGCAATTTTGTCGATCAGTTGAGATTTATTCACTCTTCTCTTCCTCTTTATAATTTATATCGCACCTGAATCCTTCAAAGTGCGAACGCGCAGCAGTTATATCAGGCCTGCCATGCCCTTACAACACCCGTTAATGATGGCAAGCCTAATCCGTCATCTAAATTAGCTATACAAAAAAAGGCTGGCAAGTCCGAAATGGCCTGCCAGCCCTGTTTTTATTAGTGCTCTTTGCGCGAGGTCACTATTTTGCGGTCACAACCTGCATTCCGGAGGGCTCATTTTGCAACGCGAGCGTCAGAACCTCCTCAATGCGTTTCACCGGATGGATGTCCAGATCGGCAATTACGTTGTCCGGAATCTCTTCCAGGTCACGTTTGTTTTCGTCTGGAATTAAGACCGTTTTAATACCACCACGGTGTGCCGCCAGCAGTTTTTCTTTCAACCCACCAATAGGCAGAACCTGGCCACGCAGGGTGATCTCGCCGGTCATCGCCACGTCGGCGCGAACCGGGTTACCGGTCAGACAAGAAACCAGCGCGGTACACATGGCAATACCCGCACTTGGACCGTCTTTCGGCGTCGCCCCTTCAGGTACGTGAACGTGGATGTCGCGTTTTTCGTAAAAGTCCGGATTAATGCCCAGTTTTTCCGCGCGCGCGCGCACCACGGTCAGCGCAGCCTGAATGGATTCCTGCATGACTTCACCCAGAGAACCGGTGTAGGTCAGCTTACCTTTACCCGGTACGCAAGCGGTTTCGATGGTCAGCAGATCGCCGCCCACTTCCGTCCATGCCAGACCGGTTACCTGACCAACGCGGTTTTCATTGTCCGCGCGGCCATAGTCAAAGCGCTGTACGCCCAGGTAGTCGTGCAGGTTGTCGCCATTGATCTCAATATGTTTCAGCGACTTGTCGAGCAGCAGCTGTTTCACCGCTTTACGGCACAGTTTGGAAATTTCACGCTCCAGACTACGCACGCCAGCTTCACGGGTGTAATAACGAATAATGCCCACAATGGCGCTATCGTCGACCGTCAGCTCGCCTTTTTTCAGCGCGTTACGCTCAATCTGTTTCGGCAACAGATGACGTTTAGCAATGTTCAGCTTCTCGTCTTCGGTATACCCGGACAGACGGATCACTTCCATACGATCCAGCAACGGTGCGGGAATATTCATGGAGTTAGAGGTCGCAACGAACATCACGTCGCTGAGATCGTAGTCCACTTCCAGGTAATGATCGCTGAACGCCACGTTCTGCTCTGGATCCAGCACCTCAAGCAGTGCGGAAGCCGGATCGCCACGCATGTCGGAAGACATTTTGTCGATCTCATCAAGCAGGAACAGCGGGTTTTTAACGCCCACTTTAGCCATTTTCTGGATCAGTTTACCCGGCATCGAACCAATATAGGTCCGGCGGTGACCGCGAATTTCAGCTTCATCACGCACGCCGCCCAGCGCCATACGGATGTATTTACGTCCGGTTGCTTTAGCGATGGACTGTCCCAGAGAAGTTTTACCTACCCCCGGCGGCCCAACCAGGCACAGGATCGGCCCCTTGATTTTATTCACACGGCTTTGAACCGCGAGATACTCAAGAATACGGTCTTTGACGCGTTCCAGACCGTAATGGTCAGTATCGAGGATTTCCTGAGCCTGACGCAGATCTTTTTTGACCTTGCTACGCGCATTCCACGGCACCTGAACCATCCAGTCGATGTAGCCACGGACTACGGTCGCTTCCGCTGACATCGGAGACATCATTTTCAGCTTCTGCAGTTCTGCTTCCGCTTTCTCTTTTGCCTCTTTCGGCATTTTCGCCGCGTCGATTTTACGCTTCAACGCTTCGTTTTCGTCCGGCGCATCGTCCATCTCGCCGAGCTCTTTCTGAATGGCTTTCATCTGCTCGTTCAGATAGTACTCACGCTGGGATTTTTCCATCTGCTTTTTCACGCGGTTGCGAATGCGTTTCTCAACCTGCAGCAGATCGATTTCAGACTCCATCATCGCCATCAGATATTCCAGACGTTCGTTAACGTCAGACATCTCCAGTACGGACTGCTTGTCAGCAAGCTTCAGCGGCATGTGCGCAGCGATGGTGTCCGCCAGACGTGCAGGATCGTCAATACTGTTCAGCGACGTCAGCACTTCGGGCGGGATTTTCTTGTTCAGCTTGATATAGCCTTCGAACTGGCTGATAGCGGTACGCACCAGCACTTCCTGTTCGCGCTCATCAATAGCAGGCGAGTCAAGGTACTCCGCTTTCGCAGAGAAGTGCTCACCGTTGTCAGACAGCGCTGAAATACGCGCGCGCTGTAACCCCTCGACCAGCACTTTTACGGTGCCGTCAGGCAGTTTCAGCATCTGCAAAATAGAGGCCACGGTCCCGACGGTGAAAAGATCGTTTACACCCGGCTCATCCGTTGACGCTTCTTTCTGGGCAACCAGCATGATTTTTTTATCATGGTCCATAGCCGCTTCCAGACAACGGATAGATTTTTCCCGCCCTACAAATAAGGGTATGACCATGTGCGGATAAACCACCACATCGCGCAACGGCAATACGGGGATTTCAATGCGTTCAGAACGCTCAGGATTCATAGAGCTCTCTCTTAGTTTAGTTTCCGCCAGGTAATCAGGTGGTACGACTGTGCTCCACACCACCTTTAACATGTATGTCAGTATATGGGGATGTTTCCCACACATTCAACGCCATGTTTACGGAAAAATAAAAGGGGAGATAAAATCCCCCCTTATTAATTAAATGTCTGTATGAATTGATGAATTATTCGCCAGATGCCTGCTGCGCTTCCGGCTTACCGTAAATCAGCAATGGCTTGCTCTGGCCGCCAATCACCGACTCATCGATCACCACTTTTTCGACGTCTTCCATAGAAGGCAGATCGTACATGGTGTCAAGCAGTGCGGCTTCGACGATAGAACGCAGACCACGAGCACCGGTTTTACGTGCCATCGCTTTTTTGGCGATCGCATCCAGCGCTTCCTCACGGAATTCCAGATCAACACCTTCAAGATTGAACAGCGCCTGGTACTGCTTGGTCAGGGCGTTTTTCGGCTCTTTCAGGATCTGGATCAGCGCTTCTTCACTCAGTTCGCTCAGCGTCGCTACAACCGGCAGACGCCCGATGAACTCAGGGATCAGACCAAATTTGATCAGATCTTCCGGCTCCACCTGCGACAGCAGTTCACCTTCGCTGGCTTTATCAGACTGCGCTTTTACCGTTGCGCCAAAACCAATGCCGGAGCCCGTTTCAACACGGTTAGCAATGACTTTATCCAGACCGGCAAAGGCACCGCCGCAGATAAACAGGATCTTGGAGGTATCAACCTGCAGGAATTCCTGCTGAGGATGTTTACGCCCCCCCTGCGGTGGAACGGCAGCAACCGTACCTTCGATCAGTTTCAACAGCGCCTGCTGTACGCCTTCGCCGGAAACGTCACGGGTAATGGACGGGTTGTCAGACTTACGAGAAATCTTGTCGATTTCATCGATATAGACGATCCCGCGCTGTGCTTTCTGCACGTCGTAATCGCACTTCTGCAGCAGTTTCTGAATAATATTTTCAACATCTTCACCCACATAACCAGCTTCGGTCAGCGTGGTGGCATCGGCCATAGTGAACGGAACGTCCAGCAGGCGTGCCAGCGTTTCAGCCAGCAGCGTTTTACCGGAACCCGTTGGGCCAATCAGCAGGATGTTACTTTTGCCCAACTCGACGCCATTGCTGGTGTCGCCGTTGCGCAGACGTTTGTAATGGTTGTATACCGCGACCGCCAGCACTTTCTTCGCCTGCTCCTGACCGATAACGTAATCGTCCAGGTGGTTGCGAATTTCATGCGGCGTCGGCAGCGCACTGCGTTCACGGTGCGGTGCTACTTCCTTAATCTCTTCGCGAATGATGTCGTTACATAAATCAACACATTCGTCGCAGATATACACGGATGGTCCGGCAATCAGCTTACGCACTTCATGCTGGCTTTTGCCGCAAAAAGAGCAGTACAACAATTTGCCCGAGCCATCTTTGCGTTTATCTGTCATGGGTCAAAACCTCTTCTTTGTTCTTTGTGCCGCACACGACGACGCAAATGCCATTCTCAGGCGCAAGACGCTAGTCAGCGTTGTGCCGCTCCAGGTAATTATAGCGGTACACCTGCGCGCTGGGCATTAATTACGATGGGTCAAAATCGAGTCGACCAGACCGTACTCTACCGCTTCAGAAGCGGAGAGGAAGCGATCGCGCTCGGTATCACGTTCAATCTGCTCAAGAGATTGACCCGTATGATGCGCCATAAGTTCGTTCATGCGCCCTTTTACCTTCAGGATTTCACGGGCATGAATTTCAATATCCGTTGCCTGGCCCTGGTAACCGCCCAGAGGCTGGTGGATCATGACGCGAGAGTTAGGCAGGCAAAAACGTTTACCTTTCGCCCCGGCAGTCAGCAGGAACGCGCCCATTGAGGCCGCCTGGCCCATACAAATGGTGCTGACGTCCGGCTTAATAAACTGCATGGTGTCATAGATAGACATCCCGGCAGTGATCACTCCACCAGGGGAGTTGATGTACAGGTAGATATCTTTTTCTGGGTTTTCTGCTTCCAGGAACAGCATCTGCGCCACGATCAGGTTAGCCATATGGTCTTCGACCTGGCCGGTCAGAAAAATGACGCGTTCCTTAAGTAGACGAGAATAGATATCAAAAGAGCGCTCACCACGTGAGGTCTGTTCAATGACCATCGGCACCAGCGCCATATGGGGTGCAAAGTTATCTCGTTCGCCGCTGTATGACATTTCCGTCTCCTGGATAAAATTTGAAAAAACCTGCTGTGCTGATTGTAACCTTATGGACGGATTATCAGCTAGTCCCTCTGTAATGGGTACGACATCGCCATAATTCAAGCATAACAATCTTTTGTTGTAACGCTAACACTGAAACGCTGTTTTCGCACTCTTCCCATGCAAAATCCGTGACAAAAAAAAACCCGCCACCAAAAGGTGACGGGCTTGCGTACGAAATTCGTGCTAAATAAGCGACGAATTACGCCTGCTGGTTCATCAGCTCGTTGAAGGAAGTGGCTTTTTCAGTCACTTTCGCTTTCGCCAGAACAGCTTCAACAGCCTGCTCTTCCAGAGCGACGTTACGCATGTTGTCCATCAGCTCTTTATTTTTGCTGTAGAACTCAACAACTTCTTTCGGATCTTCGTAAGCAGAAGCCATCTCTTCGATCAGGCCTTTAACGCGATCTTCGTCAGCTTTCAGCTCGTTGGTACGAATCACTTCGCCCAGCAGCAGACCTACAACTACGCGACGCTTAGCCTGTTCTTCGAACAGTTCACGCGGCAGTTCCAGAGCTTGTTTTTCGTTGCCGCCAAAACGCTGTGCAGCCTGACGACGCAGAACGTCGATTTCGCTGTCGATCAGAGCAGCCGGAACATCGATGTCGTTAGCTTTTACCAGACCTTCGATCGCCTGAGATTTAACGCGGTTACGCACAGCGCCTTTCAGCTCGCGTTCCATGTTTTTACGTACTTCAGCGCGCAGACCCGCTACGGAACCATCTTCAACGCCGAAACGTTTGATGAATTCTTCAGTCAGTTCCGGCAGTTCGCGCTCTTCAACTTTCTTCAGGTTGATAACGAACTTAGCGGCTTTACCTTTCAGGTTTTCAGCGTGGTACTCTTCTGGGAAGGTCACATCGATAGTGAACTCTTCGCCAGCTTTGTGGCCTTTAACACCTTCTTCAAAGCCTGGGATCATACGACCCTGGCCCATCGCCAGTACGAAGTCAGACGCTTTGCCGCCTTCGAACTCTTCGCCGTCTACAGAGCCGGTGAAGTCGATGGTTACACGGTCTTCTGCATCTGCAGCGCCGTCTTTGTCTTTCCAGGTAGCCTGCTGCTTACGCAGGGTGTCCAGCATCACGTCAACGTCAGCGTCGGTGACTTCAACAACCGGTTTTTCAACTTCGATTGCTTCCAGGCCAGTCAGCTCAACTTCCGGGTAAACTTCGAACTCTACCGCGTAAGTAAAATCTTCACCCAGTTTGTATTCGCCCGGAACGTAGTTCGGTGCGCCAGCCGGATTGATTTTTTCTTTGATGATCGCGTCAACGAAGTTGCGGCTCATCAGGTCGCCCAGAACGTCCTGGCGAACAGACGCGCCATAACGCTGAGCAACAACATTCATCGGTACTTTTCCTTTGCGGAAACCGTCAATACGCACTTTCTTCGCTACGTTGACCAGCTCGCTTTTCACAGCGGTCTCGATGCTGTCAGCAGCGATAGTAATCGTTACACGGCGGCCAAGGCCTTGAGTGGTTTCAACTGAAACTTGCATCTTGTTACCTCAAAAAATCACAGTGCTCGGTCAACTCTTCTCCGCAAGCACAGGTTGTTGGCTTCGCGGAACTGGGATGTTCTCATAAGCAATCACATTCCCTGTCGTCAGAATCATCCCGAAGACATTCCGAAAAATAAGACGCGCATTATAGCGGCATCACTTTTATGAGTCGAGAACGGTTATCGCGCGTTGCTGCGGCTTTTTTCACAATTCCCGGCTAATTTTTGTCTGAATACTGTACGACTGCCCCAGAATTCAGACAAAACAAAACGGCCCGCAGGCCGTTTTCACATAATCTGTAGCAACATACTGGAAAAGCGTCGGTTGTTGCAAATCCGTTTTTACGCGATGCTTCCCGCCCCACGACACGGAGGCGATGCAAAAATCGTATCCTGCAACGCTTCCCACTCCTTAATGGTGTAGGTATGCAGGGCAAGTGCATGAACGGTTGTGGAAAGCTCCACCGTTAAGGTGCTGTAAATCATCCGATGACGATTCAGAAAACGCTCGCCTGTAAAGCGATCGCTAACCAGTACAACCTTAAAGTGGCTTTCAGAACCTGCCGGGACATTGTGACGATAGCTTTCATCCACAACTTCGAGGAACACGGGTTGGAACGCTGCCCTTAATTTTTCTTCTATTTGCTCACGAATCATCATGAAGTTTTTCCTCCGACAACGCTGAGATGTCACCCATCCCTTTAAATACTAGCCGCTTTTACCGCTTTCATTACACCTTAGCAACAAAAAATTAGCGTTTGTCTGATTTTCTCAGCCAAATGGATGAAGTTCACTAAATCCTCACTTCGATTTATTGCAAAAAGTCCGTTTATGGTCTCCACAAAGACATAAAACTGACAACACAATGAATTTACATGCGTTACCCACTTCCCCTCATCGTTGGCGATGTTATGATGGCGGGAATTTTCTCCAACCATACAATTTAGATTCGCTGAGAGCCCTGGCATGTTTAAAAAAATCCTCGTCCCGTTTGTCGCGCTGTTTATGTTAGCTGGATGCGCAACGCCGCCGACCACTATTGAAGTTTCCCCGAAAATTACCCTGCCACAGCAGGACCCGAGCCTGATGGGTGTGACCGTTAGCATCAACGGTGCCGACCAGCGTCAGGATCAGGCGCTGGCTAAAGTTACCCGTGACAACCAGCTTGTTACCCTGACCGCGTCCCGCGATCTGCGCTTCCTGCTGCAAGAAGTACTGGAAAAACAGATGACCGCACGCGGTTATATGATTGGGCCAAACGGTGCTGTTAACCTGCAAATCATTGTTAGCCAGCTGTATGCAGACGTGTCCCAGGGTAGCGTGCGCTATAACATCGCCACCAAGGCAGACATCGCCATCATTGCGACCGCTGCTAACGGCAACAAGATGACCAAAAACTACCGCGCAAGCTATTCTGTTGAAGGCGCACTGCAGGCCTCTAACAAAAATATCGCTGACGCCGTTAACAGCGTGCTGACCGATACCATCGCTGATATGTCTCAGGACACCAGCGTTCACGATTTCATCAAGCAGAACGCTCGTTAATTTCTGCCCATATGGCCCGGCGTTCGTCGGGCCTATAGAAGCCCATGTCCAGTCATTACTTACGTATTTTTCAGCAACCACGTTCAGCTATCCTGCTCATACTGGGATTCGCCTCCGGTTTACCACTCGCACTGACCTCGGGTACGCTTCAGGCATGGATGACAGTCGAGAATATCGATCTTAAAACCATCGGTTTCTTTTCTCTGGTCGGCCAGGCCTACGTGTTTAAGTTCCTCTGGTCTCCGCTAATGGACCGCTACACGCCGCCGTTTTTAGGTCGACGCCGTGGTTGGTTGCTGGCAACTCAGGTGTTGTTACTGATTTCTATTGCCGCGATGGGCTTTCTGGAGCCTGGCACGCAGCTACGCTGGATGGCCGCGCTTGCGGTGGTGATCGCATTTTGCTCGGCATCGCAGGATATCGTCTTTGACGCATGGAAAACCGACGTGCTACCCGCCGAAGAACGCGGTACCGGCGCGGCTATCAGCGTGCTGGGCTATCGTTTAGGGATGCTGGTTTCCGGTGGGCTGGCTCTGTGGATGGCCGACCGCTGGCTGGGCTGGCAAGGAATGTACTGGCTGATGGCGGCGCTGCTGATACCTTGCATCATCGCTACCCTGCTAGCGCCCGAACCGACTGATGCCATTCCGGTGCCCAAAACGCTGGAGCAAGCGGTTGTGGCCCCGCTGCGCGACTTCTTTGGTCGTAACAACGCCTGGCTAATTCTGCTGCTTATCGTTCTGTATAAGCTCGGGGATGCCTTTGCCATGAGCCTGACTACAACCTTTTTAATCCGCGGCGTCGGATTTGATGCGGGTGAAGTTGGCGTGGTGAATAAAACGCTCGGACTGCTGGCAACCATCGTTGGCGCGCTGTACGGCGGGATCCTGATGCAACGCCTTTCGCTGTTTCGCGCATTGCTGATTTTCGGCATCCTGCAGGGGGCGTCGAATGCGGGCTACTGGTTATTGTCCATCACTGACAAACACATGTTCAGTATGGCCGCCGCCGTCTTCTTTGAAAACCTGTGTGGTGGCATGGGTACGGCAGCGTTTGTCGCCTTATTAATGACGCTGTGCAATAAGTCCTTCTCAGCGACCCAGTTCGCTCTGCTCTCCGCGCTTTCAGCCGTTGGTCGCGTTTACGTTGGCCCGGTAGCAGGTTGGTTTGTTGAAGCGCACGGGTGGCCAACGTTTTATTTGTTCTCTGTGTTTGCCGCTATCCCCGGCCTCATACTGCTGCTGGTTTGTCGTCAGACTCTGGAACATAGCTGGCAAAATGAGAGCTTCATTCCGCGCACGGAATTTCGTGGCGCGTACAGCCTGGCATTAATGACGTTGGTTGCGGGCTGCTGTCTGCTGGTGGTTTGGCTGCTGCTATTAACTATGAACGCGCTGGATTACACCAACTTCTCCTTCCTGCCGGAACTGCTGGAAATCTCGGTGGTGGTCGCGGTCTGCGGGGTCGTTTTTGGTGGATTGCTGGATTATCTGGCACTGCACAAAACCCGCCTGGTGTAAAAATCCACATTAATATCGCCGTTGTAATCACCCTGCGTAATTATAACGGCTAAATAAACAACAATTACTAAAAATATTATTTGTTATTTTGTGCGCCAAAGAATTTGGAAATTATTGACGCCTTTTATATATACTATTTCCCTTACTCGATTCAGCCACTACAGATTTATTTTTTGTTCTTCAATTGTCTTTTTATTGATAATCAATTGTTAAACAATTGTTTTATTTTCGTATTGGTTATACCAATTGCCCTCAGCACGTCTCCCGCTTGCCCTCTTTCGTTATAACGTGATGTTGCAACAGGTTCTTAAAGTCAAAACGACATATATTGCAACATATGTGACATGCCCGGCAGAACCCAGTAACACAGATCCAAGGATGTTTACAGTAATGTAACCTTCCCGTAAAATGCCCTCACACTTTAAACGCCACCCGGTCCCGTGGAATTGAGGTCGTTAAATGAGACTCAGGAAATACAATAAAAGTTTGGGATGGTTGTCATTAATTGCAGGCACTGCATTACTCAGTGGCTGTAATTCTGCGCTGCTTGACCCTAAAGGACAGATTGGACTGGAACAACGTTCTCTGATACTGACGGCATTTGGCCTGATGTTGATTGTCGTTATTCCTGCCATCTTGATGGCTGTTGGTTTCGCCTGGAAGTATCGTGCAAGCAATAAAGATGCGAAGTACAGCCCGAACTGGTCACACTCCAATAAAGTGGAAGCTGTGGTCTGGACGGTGCCGATCTTAATCATCATTTTCCTTGCCGTACTGACCTGGAAAACCACTCACGCTCTTGAGCCAAGCAAACCGCTGGCGCATGACGAGAAGCCCATTACCATTGAAGTGGTTTCCATGGACTGGAAATGGTTCTTCATCTATCCGGAACAAGGTATCGCTACCGTGAATGAAATCGCCTTCCCGGCGAATACTCCGGTTGAGTTCAAAGTGACGTCCAACTCCGTGATGAACTCCTTCTTTATCCCGCGTCTGGGTAGCCAGATTTATGCCATGGCCGGTATGCAGACTCGACTGCATCTGATCGCCAACGAAGTCGGTACTTATGATGGTATCTCCGCAAGCTATAGCGGACCAGGCTTCTCCGGTATGAAGTTCAAGGCTATCGCAACAAAGGACCGCGCCGAATTCGACCAATGGGTTGCTAAAGCTAAACAGTCCACGAACACCATGAGCGACATGGCTGCGTTCGAAAAAGTGGCTGTGCCAAGCGAATACAACCAGGTGGAATACTTCTCCAACGTGAAACCAGATTTGTTTAAAGACGTTATTAACAAATTTATGGCTCACGGTAAGAGCATGGACATGACCCAACCCGAAGGTGAGCACAGCGCACACGAAGGAATGGAAGGCATGGACATGAGCCACGCGGAATCCGCTCACTAAGGGGCCGAGGAAGAATACGATGTTCGGAAAATTGACGCTGGATGCAGTGCCGTTCCATGAACCAATTGTCATGGTTACGATCGCTGCCATTATCATCGGTGGTGCGGCCTTACTGGGCCTAATCACTTACTTCGGTAAGTGGACCTACCTGTGGAAAGAGTGGCTAACTTCGGTTGACCACAAACGCCTTGGCATCATGTATGTCATTGTCGCAATCGTCATGTTGATTCGTGGCTTTGCCGACGCCATCATGATGCGTAGTCAGCAAGCGCTGGCTTCTGCAGGTGAAGCGGGCTTCCTGCCACCTCACCACTACGACCAGATCTTCACGGCTCACGGCGTGATTATGATCTTCTTCGTGGCAATGCCATTTGTTATCGGTCTGATGAACCTGGTGGTTCCGCTGCAGATCGGCGCACGTGACGTTGCATTCCCGTTCCTGAACAACCTGAGCTTCTGGTTCACCGTTGTCGGCGTAATCCTGGTTAACCTGTCTCTGGGCGTGGGTGAATTCGCACAGACCGGTTGGCTGGCGTACCCGCCACTCTCGGGAATAGAGTACAGTCCAAGCGTCGGGGTCGATTATTGGATATGGGCAGTCCAGTTGTCCGGTATTGGTACAACCCTAACCGGGATCAACTTCTTTGTGACCATCATTAAGATGCGTGCGCCAGGAATGACCATGTTCAAGATGCCGGTATTTAGCTGGGCATCGCTGTGTGCGAACATCCTGATTATCGCGTCTTTCCCAATCCTGACGGTTACCGTCGCGTTGCTGACCCTGGATCGCTATCTGGGCACCCATTTCTTTACCAACGATATGGGCGGCAACATGATGATGTACATCAACCTGATTTGGGCCTGGGGCCATCCGGAAGTGTACATTCTGGTTCTGCCGGTCTTCGGTGTGTTCTCCGAAATCGCTGCAACCTTCTCACGTAAACGTCTGTTTGGTTACACCTCACTGGTGTGGGCAACCGTGTGTATCACCGTTCTGTCGTTCGTTGTTTGGCTGCACCACTTCTTCACCATGGGTGCAGGCGCTAACGTAAACGCCTTCTTCGGTATTACCACCATGATTATCGCCATCCCGACCGGGGTGAAGATCTTCAACTGGCTGTTCACCATGTACCAGGGTCGTATCGTATTCCACTCAGCGATGCTGTGGACGATTGGCTTTATCGTTACCTTCTCAGTCGGCGGCATGACCGGCGTACTGCTGGCGGTTCCGGGTGCGGACTTCGTGCTGCACAACAGTCTGTTCCTGATTGCGCACTTCCATAACGTTATCATCGGCGGCGTCGTATTTGGATGCTTCGCAGGTATGACCTACTGGTGGCCAAAAGCGTTTGGCTTCACGCTGAACGAAACCTGGGGTAAACGCGCATTCTGGTTCTGGATCATCGGCTTCTTCGTGGCGTTTATGCCGCTGTATGTGCTGGGCTTTATGGGGATGACCCGTCGCCTCAGCCAGCAGATTGACCCGCAGTTCCATCCGATGCTGGTCGTTGCCGCCTGCGGTGCCGCGCTGATTGCATTGGGTATCCTGTGCCAGCTGATTCAGATCTTCGTTTCTATTCGCGACCGCGAGCAGAACCGCGACCTGACCGGTGACCCATGGGGTGGTCGTACGCTGGAGTGGGCAACCTCTTCCCCGCCTCCGTTCTACAACTTTGCCGTTGTGCCGCACGTTCATGAGCGTGATGCCTTCTGGGAAATGAAAGAAAAAGGTGAAGCGTACAAGCAGCCTGCGCACTATGAAGAAATTCATATGCCGAAAAACAGCGGTGCCGGTATCGTCATTACCGCCTTCGCAACACTGTTTGGTTTCGCCATGATCTGGCATATCTGGTGGCTGGCGATTGCAAGCTTCGCAGGCATGATCATCAGCTGGATTGTGAAAAGCTTTGATGAAGACGTGGATTACTACGTGCCGGTCCCGGAAGTCGAAAAACTGGAAAACCAGCATTTCGATGAGATTACTAAGGCAGGGCTGAAAAATGGCAACTGATACTTTAACGCACGCGACTGCCCACGCGCACGAACACGGGCACCACGATGCAGGCCAGACCAAGATCTTCGGATTCTGGGTCTACCTGATGAGCGACTGCATTCTGTTCTCTATTCTGTTTGCAACCTATGCCGTTCTGGTGAACGGCACCGCTGGTGGCCCAACAGGTAAGGACATTTTTGAACTGCCGTTCGTTCTGGTTGAAACATTCCTGCTGTTATTCAGCTCTATTACTTACGGCATGGCGGCGATCGCCATGTACAAGAACAACAAGAGCCAGGTTATCTCCTGGCTGGCGTTGACCTTCTTGTTCGGTGCCGGATTCATCGGGATGGAACTCTATGAATTCCATCACCTGATTGTTAACGGTATGGGCCCGGATCGCAGCGGCTTCCTGTCTGCGTTCTTCGCGCTGGTCGGCACGCACGGTCTGCACGTCACCTCCGGTCTTATCTGGATGGCAGTGCTGATGGTGCAAGTTGCTCGTCGCGGCCTGACCAGTACTAACCGTACCCGCATCATGTGCCTGAGCCTGTTCTGGCACTTCCTGGATGTGGTGTGGATCTGTGTGTTCACTGTTGTTTATCTGATGGGGGCGATGTAATGAGTCATTCTAACGAGAGCGGCGGCGCATCCCATGGCAGCGTAAAAACCTACATGACAGGTTTTATCCTGTCGATAATCCTGACGGTTATTCCGTTCTGGATGGTCATGACAGGTTCTGCCTCTCCTGCCGTCATTCTGGGAACTATTCTGGCAATGGCAGTGGTACAGATTCTGGTGCACCTGGTGTGCTTCCTGCACATGAATAGCAAATCTGATGAAGGTTGGAACATGACAGCCTTTGTCTTTACTGTGCTAATCATCGCCATCCTGGTTGTGGGCTCCATCTGGATTATGTGGAACCTTAACTACAACATGATGATGCACTAAGAGCGGCGATTATGATGTTTAAGCAATACCTGCAAGTAACAAAACCAGGCATCATCTTTGGCAACCTGATCTCGGTGATTGGAGGATTCCTGCTGGCCTCGAAAGGCAGCATTGATTATCCCCTGTTTATCTACACGTTGGTTGGGGTGTCACTGGTTGTGGCGTCGGGTTGTGTATTTAACAACTACATCGACAGGGATATCGACAGGAAGATGGAGAGGACCAAAAACCGCGTGCTGGTTAAAGGTCTGATTTCCCCTGCGGTCTCGCTGGTATACGCCACCCTGCTGGGTATTGCTGGCTTTATGCTGCTGTGGTTTGGCGCGAACCCTCTGGCCTGCTGGCTGGGGGTAATGGGCTTCGTGGTCTATGTGGGCGTCTATAGCCTGTACATGAAGCGCCATTCCGTTTATGGCACGCTGATTGGCTCACTCTCCGGCGCTGCGCCGCCGGTGATTGGCTACTGCGCCGTAACAGGTGAGTTCGATAGCGGTGCGCTGATTCTGCTGGCTATTTTCAGTCTGTGGCAGATGCCGCACTCTTACGCGATTGCGATTTTCCGCTTTAAGGATTATCAGGCAGCCAACATCCCGGTACTGCCGGTGGTGAAAGGTATTTCGGTCGCGAAGAACCATATCACGCTGTACATCGTGGCGTTTGCTATCGCCACGCTGATGCTCACCCTGGGCGGCTATGCTGGTTATAAATACCTGATTGTTGCTGCGGCGGTGAGCGTCTGGTGGTTGGGCATGGCGCTGCGCGGTTATAAAGTGGAAGATGACAGGGTCTGGGCGCGCAAGCTGTTCGGTTTCTCCATCATCGCCATTACCGCGCTTTCCGTGATGATGTCAGTTGACTTTATGGTGCCAAACTCGCAGAACCTGCTG
>NZ_SZWS01000018.1:170487-182736 GCF_005281245.1 Citrobacter sp. wls826 | reverse complement strand
CCCTTTTTTATTGGCAGGGATGTTATTCAGTCATAAAGCCATTTCCCCGCTTCAGCCGACTCAGCAAACATCCTTACGGTTAGCGGTATGCGTGTTGCTTCCACTTCTTCCCGGTTAGCTTTGAACCACCGAGTCAGAAGAGGCGTGTTTTCCCAAGGAAAATAGCGGGTCCAGTCAACATTCGATAAATCTACATTGAATGCTTTCTGAAACTCTTCTACTGCATCTGAGAGGTCATCTCGTGGCTCATCGAATAAATCTGTGTCCAATTCTAATGGGATCTCATTTCCGTCTTTATCGTCGTATCCAGGTATCTCCTTCCTGAATAGCTTCAACACTTCATTTTGTATGCTCATTAGAAAGATGTCCACTGTATGCGATCTTTTGGGCGGGCAATCAGATTGTATTTATTCTGTGTACGCCGTGAGATCTGGTAAATAGCGTTGGTTAACGCCACCCATCCTAACCAAGGGCAATAACGCCCAATCACAGCAGCAACCTTGTTAGTTTTCTTCATGGTAAAACCAACTGGTGTTTTAACTCTGAGGCCAAAAGGTAATCGCATATCTCTCAGTATAATTCTTGCGTACTTTGAGGCAACACTTGTTCCTTTAGTCGCGTCTCGTGGTTTTTGCCTTGTCTTCAACCAGGGTTGACCAGCCAGAATAGCGGCTCCCGATTCAATACCAATACCTAACTCATCACAAAACTGTTCCAGAAAGATGAGATCGAACAATTCGCCAGCGGACAGATTGCTGTGACCATGATACCAATAGGTTCCATTCGCCTCTTCAGTTGTGTCCATTCAATCCCCCATTATGCCGTCTGCCGGTCATTCCATGCGTCGGTATAGATAATGTTCCCGTCGCAATGCTTCCAGGTGATTTTTTCGTAGCGTAATTCTATGGTTTCAAGATGGTTATTATTCATGTCCTCTGGACCAGCCATCGAGGGAGAAACGGAGACAATCCGCACCCCTTCCAGAAACATATTGAAGTATTCAACTTCCTGACCGGCATCATTGATTTTGTACCAACGAATCTCTGCGGACTTAAGATTCTGACCAGAAGCGACAGCTTTGTATAAATACGGGCTAGAGTAGTCAAACTCTTTGACGATCATCATCGGTGAATGTTGGCGTGTGCCTGTTGGCTTGCCTGTACCGTTATCAGTGGGAATAGACAAATTGTGATGAAAGCCTTTAAATTCAATACTGTATTCTCTTCCCTTTACATCACACCCGCCCTTAATCAGCGCACCACCATCGTCATAAATCCACATATTGCCCGGAATCGCCATTTTCCTTTTCCCTCTTTCCATTAGAAATAACCACAAAAAGACTACACCTGTAATTATCGCAAGTAAATTAGTCGCAGTTGTAATTATTTCGATTTTCCCACTACACAATTCCACATATCGTAGAGGTTTACCGCACTCCTTCCCCGCTTTACACTAGGCGCGAAATTAATACAGAGGTGGGAATGAACGATTACAAAATGACGCCCGGTGAGTTGCGCGCCACCTGGGGTTTAGGGACCGTATTCTCGTTGCGCATGCTTGGCATGTTTATGGTTCTGCCGGTTCTGACCACGTACGGTATGGCGCTACAGGGTGCCAGTGAAGCGCTAATTGGCCTTGCCATTGGCATTTATGGTCTGGCGCAAGCCGTTTTCCAGATCCCCTTTGGTCTGCTTTCTGACCGCATCGGTCGTAAGCCACTTATCGTCGGCGGGCTGGCGGTGTTCGTTCTCGGCAGCGTGATTGCCGCCCTCTCCGATTCAATCTGGGGCATTATTCTCGGTCGCGCTTTGCAAGGCTCTGGCGCGATTGCCGCCGCCGTGATGGCGCTGCTTTCCGACTTAACCCGTGAGCAAAACCGTACCAAAGCGATGGCGTTTATCGGCGTCAGCTTTGGTATCACCTTCGCCATTGCGATGGTGCTAGGACCGATCGTTACCCATGCGCTGGGGCTACACGCGCTGTTCTGGATGATTGCAGCTCTTGCAACCACCGGCATCGTGCTAACCATTTGGGTCGTTCCCAATAGCACCAGCCACGTGCTGAACCGCGAATCTGGCATGGTAAAAGGCAGCTTCAGCAAAGTGCTGGCGGAGCCCAAACTGCTCAAGCTCAACTTTGGCATCATGTGTCTGCACATTTTGTTGATGTCCACTTTCGTCGCCTTACCGGGCCAACTGGCGAAAGCCGGTTTCCCCGCCGCAGAACACTGGAAAATTTATCTGGTGACGATGCTGCTGTCCTTTGTTTCCGTGGTGCCGTTCATCATCTACGCAGAAGTGAAGCGGCGGATGAAGCGCGTATTCCTCGCCTGCGTGTTACTGATCCTTATCGCAGAGATTGTATTGTGGAGCGCTAACGTGCGTTTTTGGGGGCTGATTGCGGGCGTTCAGATATTCTTCCTCGCCTTCAACCTGATGGAGGCCCTCCTCCCCTCGCTTATCAGCAAAGAGTCTCCGGCTGGCTATAAAGGCACGGCGATGGGCGTTTACTCCACCAGCCAGTTTCTTGGCGTGGCGATTGGCGGTTCGCTCGGCGGTTGGGTGGTCGAAA
This sequence comes from Citrobacter sp. wls826, assembly GCF_005281245.1. Taxonomy (NCBI): domain Bacteria; kingdom Pseudomonadati; phylum Pseudomonadota; class Gammaproteobacteria; order Enterobacterales; family Enterobacteriaceae; genus Citrobacter; species Citrobacter sp. wls826. Next base: position 180,165 of record NZ_SZWS01000018.1, on the reverse strand, counting down.
TGTTTGATGGTCAGGCGGTATTCCTGGCCGGCGCGCTTCTGGCGGCAGTTTGGTTGTTGGTGGCAAGCACAATGAAAGAGCCGCCGTATGTCAGTAGCCTGCGAGTGGAAATCCCACCTGAGATTGCCGCAGATGACACCCTTAAGCAGCGTCTGCTGGCTAAAGAAGGGATAAGCGAAGTGTTAATTGTTGCGAAAGAGCATTCGGCTTACGTGAAAATCGACAGCAAAGTGACGAATCGATTTGAGGTTGAACAGGCCATCAGCCAGGCGTGAAGAGTGCCAGATGGCGACTATCGTTTGATCCAGCCTACAAATAGCGTGTGCAACCTGTAGGCCGGATAAGCGTAGCGCCATCAGGCATTACGACTTAATCGCGGAAGTTCTTAAACTGGAACGGCTGGCCGAGATCGCCGCCGCGAACCAGCGCCATAACGGATTGCAGATCGTCACGCGCCTTGCCGGTCACGCGGATTTCTTCGCCCTGAATCTGCGCCTGCACCTTCAGTTTGCTGTCTTTGATCAGCTTAACGATTTTCTTTTGCACCGCGCTTTCAATGCCCTGTTTCAGCTTAGCTTCAACAAACCAGGTTTTACCGCTATGCACGAAGGTTTCTGGTACGTCCAACGAAGTGCCTTCAATACCACGTTTCAGCAGCTTGGCACGTAAAATATCCAGCAACTGATTGACCTGGAAATCAGACTCGCTTAGCACCTTAATCGTCTTATTCGACTCGTTCAGCTCAAAAGTCGCTTCAACGCCACGAAAATCAAAGCGTGACTCCACTTCGCGGCTGGCGTTATCTACCGCGTTACGGGCTTCCTGAAGATCAACTTCAGAAACAATATCGAAAGATGGCATCTTTTCCTCTCCCTTCATTTTTGATGCGAAGCATAATACCTGCAAAGTTACACAACAGACAGCGCTATACTAGGCTGTATCCTTTAATTGTACGTGGTACTGATACCTGCGAACAATAATGGGGTACGGCCGATATGGATTAACACCTGGTGATGTTGCAGGTGAGGAGGAAGAATGAAAATTACCGTACTGGGATGTGGAGCGTTAGGACAGCTTTGGCTAACCACGCTGTGCAAACATGGACATGAGGTTCAGGGGTGGCTACGCGTACCGCAACCCTATTGCAGCGTTAACCTGATCGACACGGATGGGTCAGTATTCAATGAATCCCTGACGGCAAACGACCCCGATTTTTTGGCGAAAAGCGACCTGTTGCTTGTCACTCTGAAAGCCTGGCAGGTTTCTGATGCGGTCAAAGGCCTGGCCTCCATTCTGCCTGACACCACTCCCATTCTGCTGATTCACAACGGTATGGGGACGATTGAAGAGTTGCATAACATTAAGCAACCTCTGCTGATGGGCACCACAACCCACGCGGCACGCCGTGACGGCAACGTGATCATTCATGTCGCTCAGGGAACAACAAGGATTGGCCCGGCGCGTGAACAAGACGGTGATTTCAGTTATCTGGCTGAAGTCCTGCAAGAGGTGCTGCCGGACGTCGCCTGGCACAACAATATTCGCGCTGAGTTGTGGCGCAAGCTGGCCGTCAACTGCGTCATTAACCCGCTGACCGCAATATGGGATTGCTCAAATGGAGAGTTACGCCATCATCCTGAAAAAATAGCGCTCATCTGCGAGGAGGTGGCGGCGGTCATTGAACGCGAAGGCCACCACACATCAGCAGATGATTTACGCTATTATGTTGAGCAAGTGATTGACAGTACGGCGGAAAATATCTCATCAATGCTGCAAGACATACATGCCCTGCGCCATACTGAGATCGACTACATTACCGGTTATTTGTTAAAACGCGCCCGCGCGCACGGCATCGCCGTCCCGGAAAATGCCCGCCTGTTTGAAATGGTTAAGAGAAAGGAAAGTGAGTATGAGCGCTCAAGCACTGGTATGTCTCGCCCCTGGTAGTGAAGAGACCGAAGCGGTCACCACTATCGATCTGCTGGTTCGCGGCGGAATTAAGGTCACGACCGCAAGCGTTGCCAGCGATGGCGGCCTGACGATCGTGTGCTCACGCGGCGTAAAACTACTGGCGGATGCACCATTAGTGGAAGTTGCTGACGGGGATTTCGACATTATCGTGCTGCCCGGCGGTATTAAAGGCGCCGAGTGTTTTCGCGACAGCCCTCTGCTTGTCGAAACCGTGAAACAGTTTCATCGCTCCGGGCGCATTGTCGCGGCAATTTGCGCCGCTGCCGCCACAGTCCTCGTCCCACACGATATTTTCCCCATCGGTAACATGACCGGTTTTCCGGCGCTGAAAGACAATATTCCCACTGACCAGTGGCAGGATAAGCGCGTCGTATGGGATCCGCGCGTCAATCTGTTAACCAGCCAGGGACCGGGAACCTCAATCGATTTCGGTTTAAAAATCATTGATCTCCTGGTGAGTCGCGAAAAAGCTTACGAAGTGGCATCACAACTGGTGATGGCTGCAGGAATTTATAACTACTACGAGTAATCTTCAGGCCACTCGCATTCAAGGAATTATGATGAAAGGATATCTGAGCGGAGTGGCTTTACTGCTCCTTTCCGGCTACGCCAGTGCGACTCAACTTGAAATTGAGAGCCTTGAGTATCGCTATCCCGCAAGCACTGAGATGCAATATCGCGTGCCGTGGTTTACCTCAACGGATAACCCACAGGTTGCAAAACGCATTAACGATTATATTTTCACAAGCTTTATCAATCAGCTACCGGGAAATAATCCACAAGCGACCGTGAATCAGTTTGCGAAATCAGAGATGAATCCCACCGCAAACCTTGACTACACGGTTGAGTATCGCGACGCCAAAGTGTTGACCCTCAACATGTTTGTCGAAGGCTGCGGGGCGTATTGCGAGTCGTACAATGTACCGATCAGCTTCGATTTAGCCAACGGCGCGACAATTACCCTTAACGACCTCTTTTCCCGCTCCACGATGACCGAATTAAACACCCGCATCAGAAAAGATATCCGCAGCCAAATTGATACCTTTGTTGTCGCACAGAAATCACAAAAGCCGGAGCAAATAAAAGAAGACGGTGGAGATTCTGGCTTTGCCGAATTCTACGCATCGTGTGCAACCTACACCGACGGTCTGTACTACATCGACAAATTCTCCCTGCAAAAAGACCATCTGGCTTTCCTGAACGGACGTTGTAGCAACCACGCCAATCGCGCGGGTGACGAACTGGGCGATTTCACCACGAAGATCCCGACCGTTGAACTGCATAATCAGCTCACGCCTTACGGCCAGTATCTGACTACCGCAAAGAGAACAACACCGGTTTCGCCAGCGCCCGGCATTGACGGCAAGGTGATGTACGGCACGTTGGGAAAAAGCATGCGTATTGTGTTGAAGGTCGACTGCAAATACGGTGATTTTTTTGAAGGGGCTTACTTTTACCAGAAATTTGGCGCACCGATTGAATTAAACGGTAAATGCGACACAGCCGACAATCAACATTATGTGCTGAAGACCTCTGCCGCTGAACAATCGGAAGAGAAGATAACGCTGGAGTTAAAAGACGGCGTCTATCAGGGTGTCTGGGTGTCGAACGGGAAAAAGCTCCCCATCCGTTTTGAATAATATTGTTATATTGCCGGATGGCAGCATAAACAATTTATCAGGCCTACAAAACATACCGCTTGCAGGCCTGATAAGCGCAGCACCCTCAGGCAAAAGTCACTACGGGCGATATACCTTCACGTTTTCAAAGCCCTGCTCGCGCAGATACAGCGCCTGCAGACGGCTCATCACCCCGCGTTCACACCACAGCAGCCAGGTTTTACTCTGGTCCAGATCGCCGAATTTGGTGCTCAGTTTGTAGAACGGCAGAGAAACGACGTCCACACCGTCAACCTTCAGCGGTTTGTCATCCTGTTCATCCACAGAGCGGATATCCAGAATCACATCGTTCGGGCCGAAGCCGCTCACGGTTTCCACTTCCACCACGGTCTGCTGCGTCTGCTGGGCGATATCACGAATATCGATATTGTTCGCTTCTTCAACCACTTTATCGAGGATAGAGAAATCGAAGTTTTCTTCTTCGGCCTCAATCTTCGCTTTAATCGCTTTCACCGTCGGGCTTTTTGAAATCACACCGCAGTATTCCGGCATGGTACGGGCAAAGTCCTCAGTACCAATTTCACGCGCCAGATTAATGATGTGCTCCTTATCATGGGAGATAAGCGGGCGCAGGATCAGGGTGTCAGAAACGTTATCGATCAGGCGCAGGTTGGTCAGCGTCTGGCTGGACACCTGGCCCAGCGCTTCACCGGTTACCAGCGCCTGTACGCCGTAGCGCTCAGCGACTTTCGACGCTGCACGAACCATCATACGTTTAAGGACCACGCCCATCTGACCGTCGTCGACTTTCTCCAGGATCTCGCCAACCACCGGCTCAAAGTTGATCGCGACAAAACGCACGCGATGCGAGCTACCAAAGCGGTTCCACAGATAATGCGCCACCTGACGAACGCCGATTTCATGCGCTGCGCCGCCGAGATTAAAGAAGCAGTAGTGCACGCGGCAGCCGCGACGCATCAGCATATAGCTGGACACGCCGGAGTCGAAACCACCGGAAATCAGCGACAGTACATCTTCCTGCGTCCCGATCGGGAAACCGCCAATACCTTCATAGCGGCCTTTAACCAGCAGCAGACGGTCGTTTTCGATTTCAAGATTAACCGTCACGTCCGGCTTCGTCAGCTTCACGCGCGCGGATTCAATATGCTGGTTCAGTCCACCGCCAACATAGCGTTCCACCTCAATAGAGCTAAACTCATGCTTACCGCGACGCTTAACGCGTACGCAGAAGGTTTTGCCTTCCAGTTGATCGCGATACTGCACCAGCGCTTTCTCGAAAATATCGTGCATATCGGTAAACGGCACGTCTTCAACTTCGAGAATATGGTGGATCCCCGGAATACGGGTCAGCGCGTCGCGAATATCCAGGCGCTGGCTTTCATCTTTAGCGCGAACCTCAACGTGATCCCAGTGGCGGACAACGGCAAGGTCTTCATCATAGTGCTTTAAAACGTTACGAATGTTCCCTGTCAGAATTTTTATAAAGCGCAAACGCACAGATTGGCTTTTGATGGTGATTTCTGGGAACAATTTAATGATAAACTTCATGGCGGCAATGGTTCTTTGGCAAGTCTGAATGACTTGTAATGGAAAAAAATACAGCAGCCCATACCCTGCGGCTGCATCCAGGCGCGCAAGTATACCACCATCATGGTCATCCTGTGCACATCGCCTTACCATTGTGCGTTATTTGCTTATCAGTGCGAGTCCGTTACCATAGCCTTGTGCTGCCAATACAGAGAGTCAGACATTCATTATGCCGAAGAAAAATGAAGCGCCAGCCAGTTTTGAAACAGCGCTGAGCGACCTGGAACAGATTGTTACCCGTCTGGAAAGCGGCGACCTGCCGCTGGAAGAAGCGCTGAACGAATTTGAACGTGGCGTACAGTTAGCACGTCAGGGACAGGTCAAGTTGCAACAGGCTGAACAGCGCGTACAAATCCTGCTGTCAGATACTGAAGACGCCGCCCTTACGCCTTTCACACCGGATAATGAGTAAATGGATTTTACGCAGCAGCTACAGGCTTGCGTTGAGCAGGCCAACCAGGCACTGAGCCGTTTTATCGCGCCATTGCCCTTTCAGAACACTCCCGTGGTCGAAACCATGCAATATGGCGCATTATTAGGCGGTAAACGTCTGCGCCCGTTTCTGGTGTATGCGACCGGTCAGATGTTTGGCGTCAGCCTGAGTACGCTTGATGCTCCCGCTGCCGCCGTCGAGTGTATCCATGCCTATTCGCTGATGCACGATGACTTACCCGCGATGGACGACGATGACCTGCGCCGCGGTCTGCCGACCTGCCACGTAAAATTTGGCGAGGCTAATGCGATCCTGGCTGGAGATGCGCTACAGACGCTGGCGTTCTCCATTATCAGCGACGCCCCGATGCCGGAAGTTTCTGACCGTGACCGCATCGCGATGATCTCTGAACTGGCCCAGGCCAGCGGTATCGCCGGTATGTGCGGCGGTCAGGCGTTGGATCTGGACGCTGAAGGCCATCAGGTAGAATTGGATGCGCTGGAGCGTATTCACCGCCATAAAACCGGGGCATTGATTCGCGCCGCCGTGCGTCTGGGGGCGTTAAGCGCTGGCGATAAAGGGCGAGAATGCCTGGCAATACTCGACAAGTACGCAGAAAGCATCGGTCTGGCCTTCCAGGTTCAGGATGACATCCTGGATGTGGTAGGCGATACTGCAACATTGGGTAAACGTCAGGGTGCTGACCAGCAGCTTGGCAAAAGTACCTATCCTGCACTTCTGGGTCTTGAGCAAGCCCAGAATAAAGCCCGGGATTTAATTGAGGATGCCCGCCAGTCGCTAAGTTTGCTGGCCGCACAGTCACTCGATACCTCGGCACTGGAAGCGCTAGCGGACTACATAATCCAGCGTGATAAATAAACCAACATATCCCATGAGCTTGCGATGAGTTTTGATATAGCCAAATACCCGACCCTGGCGCTGGTCGACTCCACTCAGGAGTTACGCCTGCTGCCAAAAGAGAGCCTGCCAAAGCTTTGCGACGAACTGCGCCGCTATTTGCTCGACAGCGTAAGCCGTTCCAGCGGGCACTTCGCCTCTGGTCTGGGCACGGTGGAACTCACCGTAGCGCTGCACTACGTCTACAACACCCCGTTTGACCAGTTAATCTGGGATGTGGGACATCAGGCTTACCCGCACAAAATTCTGACCGGCCGCCGCGATAAAATCGGCACCATTCGGCAGAAAGGCGGTTTGCATCCATTCCCATGGCGCGGTGAGAGCGAATATGACGTACTGAGCGTTGGGCACTCCTCAACCTCCATCAGCGCAGGTATCGGTATTGCGGTTGCCGCCGAGAAAGAAGGCAAGGAACGCCGTACCGTTTGTGTGATTGGGGACGGTGCAATCACCGCAGGCATGGCATTTGAAGCGATGAACCACGCGGGTGATATTAAGCCCGACATGCTGGTTATCCTCAACGACAACGAAATGTCGATTTCAGAGAACGTCGGCGCGCTGAACAATCACCTGGCGCAACTGCTCTCAGGCAAACTCTACTCCTCGCTGCGCGAAGGCGGGAAGAAAGTGTTCTCCGGTGTACCACCGATTAAAGAACTGCTCAAACGTACCGAAGAGCACATCAAAGGCATGGTTGTGCCGGGTACTCTGTTTGAAGAGCTGGGCTTTAACTATATTGGTCCGGTGGACGGTCACGACGTGCTGGGGCTTATCACCACGCTTAAGAACATGCGCGATCTCAAAGGTCCACAGTTCCTGCACATCATGACCAAAAAAGGTCGTGGCTACGAGCCGGCGGAAAAAGATCCGATTACGTTCCACGCGGTACCCAAATTCGATCCATCCAGCGGATGCCTGCCGAAAAGCAGCGGCGGCCTGCCGAGCTATTCAAAGATCTTCGGTGACTGGCTGTGCGAGACCGCGGCGAAAGACAATAAGCTGATGGCGATCACCCCGGCGATGCGCGAAGGCTCCGGTATGGTGGAGTTCTCACGTAAGTTCCCGGATCGCTACTTTGATGTGGCGATTGCCGAGCAGCACGCGGTGACGTTTGCGGCCGGTCTGGCGATTGGCGGTTATAAGCCGGTCGTGGCTATTTACTCCACCTTCCTGCAACGCGCTTACGATCAGGTACTGCATGATGTCGCCATCCAGAAACTGCCGGTCCTGTTCGCCGTCGACCGGGCAGGTATCGTTGGCGCAGATGGACAAACCCACCAAGGGGCGTTCGACCTCTCTTTCCTGCGCTGTATCCCGGAAATGGTCATTATGACCCCAAGCGATGAGAACGAATGTCGCCAGATGCTGTTCACCGGCTATCACTACAACGACGGTCCAACGGTCGTACGTTATCCGCGCGGTAACGCGGTGGGCGTTGAGCTGGCGCCGCTGGAACATCTGCCAATCGGCAAAGGCATCGTGAAGCGTCACGGTGAGAAAGTGGCGATCCTCAACTTCGGCACCCTAATGCCGGAAGCCGATCAGGTCGCAGAATCACTGAACGCCACGCTGGTTGATATGCGCTTTGTGAAACCGTTGGATGAAACGTTGATCCTCGAAATGGCAGCCCAACACGAGGTGCTGGTCACCCTCGAAGAGAATGCCATTATGGGCGGCGCTGGTAGCGGCGTAAACGAAGTGCTAATGGCCCATCGCAAGCCTGTTCCGGTGCTGAACATTGGCCTGCCTGACTTCTTCATCCCGCAGGGGACTCAGGACGAGGCTCGTGCCGAACTGGGACTTAATGCCGCCGGAATTGAGGCCAAAATCAAGGCCTGGCTGGCATAATCCCCTCCCCGCTCCTGCTATGCTTAACTCATCACGAGCATAGCAGGAGTGGATTAATGAAATACAACACCTTAGGAAAAACCGACCTACGGGTCTCCCGCCTTTGCCTGGGTTGCATGACGTTTGGCGAGCCCAATCGCGGCAATCACGCCTGGACGCTACCAGAAGAAAGCAGCCGCCCGATAATCAAACACGCTCTTGAAGGCGGTATTAACTTTTTTGATACCGCCAACAGCTACTCCGCTGGCAGCAGCGAAGAGATTGTCGGCCGCGCGCTGCGTGATTTCGCCCGCCGCGAAGAGGTCGTGGTCGCCACCAAGGTTTTTCACCAGGTTGATGATTTAGCGGAAGGATTATCCCGCGCACAAATCTTGCGCTCAATCGACGATAGCCTCAGACGCCTGGGTATGGACTATGTGGACATCCTGCAAATTCACCGCTGGGATTACAATACGCCTATCGAAGAAACGCTGGAAGCCCTTAACGACGTAGTGAAAGCCGGTAAAGCTCGCTATATTGGCGCCTCATCCATGCACGCGTCTCAGTTTGCTCAGGCGCTGGCTTTACAGAAACAACACGGCTGGGCGCAGTTCGTTAGCATGCAGGATCACTACAACCTGATCTACCGTGAGGAAGAACGCGAAATGCTGCCGCTTTGCTATCAGGAAGGCGTCGCGGTGATCCCTTGGAGTCCGCTGGCGCGTGGTCGCCTGACGCGCCCCTGGGGAGAAACGACCGCACGTCTGGTTTCTGATGAAGTCGGTAAAAATTTATACAGTGAGAGCGATGAAAACGACGCGCAAATTGCCGCGCGGCTGACCGGTGTCAGTGAGGAATTAGGCGTAACGCGTGCGCAGGTTGCGCTGGCCTGGCTGCTGAGCAAACCGGGGGTGGCAGCGCCGATTATCGGCACTTCACGCGAGGAACAGTTGGATGAGTTACTTAATGCGGTGGATTTGACGCTGAAGCCAGAGCAGATTGCCGAGCTGGAAACGCCGTACAAACAGCATCCGGTGGTCGGATTTAAATAATCTGGCATTGCCCGATGGCGCTGCGCTTATCGGGCCTACGAAACCGCCATCGTGTTTCCAGGCCGGATAAGGCGTTTACGCTGCCATCCGGCAAGCCCATTTAAATGATACCTACCGGCCAGTGATGGCCGATAAAATACAAAATTCCGGCGGAGAGTATTCCGGCCACAATATCATCAATCATGATCCCCGTACCGCCATGCACGTTGCGATCGAACCAACGGATCGGCCACGGCTTCCACATATCCAG
>NZ_SZWS01000018.1:156330-170425 GCF_005281245.1 Citrobacter sp. wls826 | reverse complement strand
GGCGACCCACTGCCAGTCGTGGGTCGGCAGCGCCATCAGGGTTATCCACATCCCGACAAACTCGTCCCAGACAATGCTACCGTGATCGTGCACGCCCATATCTTTCGCCGTTTGATGGCACAGATAAACGCCGATACAGATAGACAACATGACCACCAGTGAATACAGCTGCCACGGCAGAAACGTCATTAAATACCAAAAAGGGATCGCCGCCAGCGATCCCATCGTGCCTGGAACAATTGGGCTCAGCCCGCTGCCAAAACCGGTGGCCAACAGGTGCCACGGATTGCGCATACTCAGGCGGCTTTTGGCGACATCTTTTTTAAGGCGCGGCAAAATGGTCATATCCTTTCCAGTCGAACGTGACGGGTTTTCCGTCGCGCGTAAAGTGAATGCCTTCCACGTCCGCGCTCATCTGCCCAATGCAGGTAAACGATGCGCCGAGATTCCCCAGCGCCACGTCCAGTGCGCCACGGTTAATTTCCGGTACGGTAAAGCATAACTCATAATCTTCACCACCCGAGAGCGCCCAGCGCAGGGCTTGTTCCGGCTCAACGTGTTGGGCAAATGCCGTAGAGTATGGCAACGCATCGACGTTAACCCGCGCCCCACAGCCGCAGGCCTTGACGATATGCCCCAGATCGGAAATCAGGCCGTCGGAAATATCGATAGCCGCACTGGCCAGATCGCGCAGGGCTTGTCCCTGCAAAATACGCGGCGTTGGACGCAGATGACGTTTAAGCAGATAGTCTGCGTCTTTTGCATCTGCCACCTGCAAGCGATCCTGCAAAATCGCCAGCCCGGCCGCGCTGTCGCCCGGCGTACCGGTCACATAAATCCAGTCCCCCGGTTTCGCACCGGAGCGTTTTAAGGCCCGTCCAACAGGGACGTAGCCGTGGATACCCAGCGTCATCGACAGTGGCCCACGCGTGGTGTCACCACCTATCAGCTGCATATCATAGTAATTGAGGAGTTCAAACAGGCCATCGCTGAAGGCTTCAAGCCAGGCTTCATCGACGTCAGGCAGCGTGAGCGCCAGCGTCAGCCACGCAGGATCGGCTCCCATCGCCGCCAGATCGCTCAAATTCACTGCCAGCGCTTTCCAGGCGAGATCGGTGGGATCAATGTCGGGGAGGAAGTGGTTGCCTGCCACCAGCGTATCGGTGCTGATCGCCAGCGTCTGTTTTTCAGGGATGTTCAGAAGTGCGCAATCGTCACCAATACCGGTTTCGACATCAAGACGAGACGTTCTTACGCGGTCAAAATAACGGGCAATCAGGGAAAATTCGCCGCATGCCATACGTTATGCCTCAGCAGAAAAAAAAGAAAAAGCCGGGGGCAGCGGAAACAAGTTCCACCATCCAGCCGGCCTCGGGATTACTTTTTGTTGGGGCGAATCACAGGTGCTGCTTTATCCAGTACGCCGTTCACGAATTTATGGCTGTCTTCAGCGCCGAAGGTTTTCGCCAGTTCAATCGCTTCGTTGATGGCCACTTTGTACGGCACATCACTACGTTTAGACAGTTCAAACAGCGCAATACGCAGCACGGCTTTTTCTACCTGACCCAGCTCTTCCAACAGACGAGACAGATAAGGCTTCATTAATCCATCCAGGTACGCGCTGTTAGTCGCCACCCCGGACAGCAGTTCACGGAAATACAGAACGTCGACATCTTTCACGTCCTGTTCCGCCAGGAACTGGTATTCAACATCAGCGATGTCGTTCTGGGACAACTGCCAGGAGTAGAGCGCCTGGACGGCACACTCACGGGCGCGGCGACGAGCAGCAGGTTTCACGGATTTCCCCTTACAAAAATCAGGCCTTGATGGCTTTCAATACATTAATCATTTCAAGTGCAGTCAGTGCAGCTTCTGCGCCTTTGTTGCCAGCTTTAGTGCCAGCACGTTCGATGGCTTGTTCAATACTTTCGGTGGTCAGAACACCGAAGGCTACCGGAATGCCACTGTCCTGAGCGACATGCGCCAGGCCATTGCTTGCACCGCCAGCCACATATTCGAAGTGCGCGGTACCACCACGAATCACCGTACCTAACGCAATCACCGCGTCGTATTTACCGGATTTTGCAAGTACCGAGGCTGCCAGCGGCAGCTCATACGCGCCCGGAACCCAAACGACGGTAATGTTTTCATCTTTAACCTGACCAATACGTTTCAGGGCGTCGATCGCACCTTCCAGCAGGCTGTCATTGATAAAGTTGTTGAAACGCGCAATGGTGATGGCGACGCGAGCGTCCGGGGTAGCAACGTTAGCTTCAATAATGTTCATATTCTTCCTTCGGATTCACTAGACCCCGCAGGGGGGCGGATTTTATCATAATAATCTGTGCGCTGCTTCCCTTTCGAACCGGGAGATCATGCGCCCACTAAATGCAGGCAAAGGTCCGGACCTACATGGCGTATTTCGTTGAATTTGAAATGGGGGGCGTCAGCCAGTTTCTCAAGGCCTGGAAGCACACATAATCCTCGTGCATCGCTGCCTAACAGTTTAGGCGCAACATACACGATTAGCTCATCGACCAGACCGGCCTGTAATAACGCGCCCGCAAGCGTTGGACCAGCTTCAACCCAAATGCTGTTAATTTGCTGCTTGCCCAGTTGCATCATCAGCACCACCAGATCCAGATGCCCGTTATGTTCCGGCACCTTCAGGCTGCGCACCGTCTCCGGCCAACTACGAGGATCATCTTTTGTCCGGGCAATCCAGGTTTCTCCAGGCTGTTGCACAATACGGTGTTCCGGCGTGACCTGATTCTGGCTATCAACAACAATGCGGATAGGCTGGCGCAGATTTTCCTGCGGGTAACTCGCCTGGGTTGACTCCCCAAGTTCCGACCAACGCACGGTAAGCTGAGGGTCGTCAGCCAACACCGTAGCGCTGCTGGTTAAGATGGCATGGCTTTGCGCCCGTAATCGTTGCACATCGCGACGCGCCTGTGGCGAGGTTATCCACTGGCTTTCACCACTGGCCATCGCCGTACGCCCATCAAGCGACGCACCAAGTTTAAGCTGCACGTAGGGGAATCCCGTACGCATACGCTTGAGAAAGCCTTTATTAAGCTGCTCAACCTCGCTCATCATCAGCCCGTGACTGACGTCAATGCCCGCCTGCTGCAAACGGTAGAGACCACGACCTGCTACCTGCGGATTGGGATCCTGCATCGCTGCAACCACACGTGACACGCCTGCGGCAATCAGCGCATCGCAGCACGGGGGTGTACGACCATGATGGCTGCAGGGTTCAAGCGTTACATAGGCAGTCGCCCCTTGCGCTTTTTCTCCAGCCATGCGCAGAGCGTGGACTTCGGCATGCGGTTCACCCGCGCGGTGATGATACCCTTCACCGACGATCTCCCCATCTTTGACAATCACGCAGCCCACGTTGGGATTGGGGTGAGTGGTAAAACGTCCGCGCGCAGCAAGCTTCAGCGCGCGCGCCATGTACAATTCATCCTGCATGGCTTAGTCCTGTAGGCGAGCAATCTCTTCGCCAAATTCTTTGATATCTTCGAAACTCCGGTAAACCGAGGCAAAGCGGATGTAGGCGACTTTATCGAGTTTTTTCAACTGCTCCATCACCAGGTTGCCGATCATCTTGCTCGGCACCTCACGCTCGCCAGTCGCACGCAGTTGTGATTTGATATGGTTCAACGCCATTTCGACGTCATCTGAGCTGACCGGACGTTTCTCAAGCGCTCTGAGCATGCCGCTGCGCAGCTTATCTTCATTAAAGGGTTCACGCACATCGTTGCTTTTCACAACGCGTGGCATGACAAGTTCAGCCACTTCAAAAGTGGTGAAACGTTCGTTACAGACCAGACACTGCCGACGGCGGCGTACTGAGGAGCCCTCGCCAACAAGACGAGAGTCAATTACCTTAGTGTCTACGGCGAAACAGAATGGGCAATGCATACGGCGTCCTGTCCTCAGTGGTTAACAGAAATCTATTTTACCCTGAACTGGCGTGACAACAAAGGCGCAGCGCTTTTGAGACAAAGGATCGATGCCTTCGTGCTCGGTGCGCACTACCATTATGCTATCGCGACAATGAAGGAAGTAATCACAATGACAAGACGTTACCTAAGAATTCTCCTGGTGGGAAGTCTCTTTAGTCTTAGCGCATGCGCACAGCAAAGCGAAGTACGCCAGATGCATCAAAGCGTTAGTACGTTGAATAAAGAGATGACACAGCTAAATCAGGAAACGGTAAAAATTACACAACAAAATATGTTGAATGCCAAATCAACCAGCGGAGCCTATCTGCTGCCGGGTTCCAATACACCAGCCCGACTGGACAGCCAGATTGGCATGTTACGGATGTCACTTGTCAATATTGCGCCGAACGCCGACGGCACGCGGCTCACATTACGTATTCAAGGTGAATCCACTACGCCTTTACCCGCCTTTAGCGCTACCGTCGAGTATGGACAAATTCAGGGCACCACGGATAACTATCAGGAAACGAACGTTCAGAACCAATTGGTAACTGCCCCAGCAAGTATCCTTGCTCCCAGCGACGTAGACATTCCGCTGCAGATAAATGGCCTCTCTCCGGACCAGTTAGGATTTGTTCGTATCCACGACATCCAGCCTGTTAATCAATAAACTTTTTTGCGGGACGTTTTGTGCGTTCCGCAACATCACTCCGGCCCGTTTTGTTACTCACCTGACATAACCGATATTTCTGGTAAAACTTGGCAACATTCATGGGAGCCAGTACAATTCGCCGCCTAAAGTAAACAAACGTGAACGCAATCGATTACGTAAATGATAGAACTGTGAAACAACACATATTTTTGTGAACAATGATTTTTATAATAGGCTCCGAAGAAACACGAAATATTTAGAAACGCAATTTGCGCCTTTTTCACTCCCGAAAGGGATTTCAAACAGTGGCATACATATGAAAAAAACATTACTTGCAGCCGGTGCAGTGCTGGCGCTCTCCTCGTCTTTTACTGCCAACGCTGCAGAAAATGACAAACCGCAATATCTGTCCGACTGGTGGCACCAGAGCGTCAACGTGGTGGGTAGCTACCACACCCGTTTCTCCCCGAAACTGAACAATGACGTGTATCTGGAATACGAAGCGTTTGCCAAAAAAGACTGGTTTGACTTCTATGGCTACATCGATATTCCGAAAACCTTCGACTGGGGTAACGGCAACGATAAAGGCATCTGGTCTGACGGTTCCCCGCTGTTTATGGAAATCGAACCGCGTTTCTCCATCGATAAACTGACCGGTGCTGACCTGAGCTTTGGTCCGTTCAAAGAGTGGTATTTCGCCAACAACTACATCTACGATATGGGTGATAACAAAGCCAGCCGCCAGAGCACCTGGTATATGGGTCTGGGTACCGATATCGATACCGGTCTGCCGATGGGTCTGTCCCTGAACGTGTATGCTAAATACCAGTGGCAGAACTATGGCGCATCCAACGAAAACGAGTGGGATGGCTACCGTTTCAAAGTGAAATACTTCGTGCCGATCACCCAGGTTTGGGGCGGCCAACTGACCTACATCGGCTTCACCAACTTCGACTGGGGCTCCGATTTGGGTGATGATCCGAACCGCACCAGCAACTCTATCGCTTCCAGCCACGTCCTGGCGCTGAACTACGATCACTGGCACTACTCCGTAGTAGCGCGTTATTTCCATAACGGCGGCCAGTGGAAAGGTGGAGATACTCTGAACTGGGGCGAAGGCGACTTCAGCGCGAAATCTACCGGTTGGGGTGGTTACCTGGTCGTAGGTTACAACTTCTAATCCTGCCAATTGATCGCAGACAAGCCAGCTTAACCGCTGGCTTTTTTATGGCTGGTCTTCACAGCGTACTTTACGTAAAAAATCACTTAGCGAGCGATCTGCAGATTCACGAAAATGCCTGTCGAGCGGCGTGATCTTCAGACACCGATCAACGCGAAAGCAGCGATAATCGTCACGTTTCTCGCACCAGGCAACCAGCAACCAGTGTTCACCCCAGAAAAATAACCCCAGCGGCTGAACGTCGCGCCAGGAGAGATTCCCGGACTCGTCGCGATAATGCAGCGCCAGCACCTGCTGCGCCGAAACCGCGCGATGTATGAGATCAAAAGCACTGCGTGAATGCGGCTGATTGCCAAAATCTGGCGCGAAAACCCGCGTTTGCTCGGCTCTGCGCCGACACTCTGGCGGCAATATCGACAGCACTTTTTCCTGCGCGGATTCCAGCGCCTGTGAGAGTGAATCCCCGCCCCATGTTTTCAGCAACCGAATCGCTACCATTAACGCTTCTGATTCGCGATGCGTTAACATCAACGGCGGCAGATCAAACCCCGCCATTAAGCGGTATCCACTGCCCACTTCACCTTCAATGGGCACGCCGGATAAAGAGAGATCGCGGATATCGCGATAAATCGTCCTTTCAGAAACCTCAAGACGTTCTGCCAGCAGCGCCGCCGTTGTCACTCGCCTGCCACGCAGGATTTGTACAATCTGAAACAAGCGGTCGGCGCGTCTGGTCATTTTAATCCTCAGTCCTGAAAATATTACGCGGGTTGATGTAAACCAACACGATTGCCTTCGCTGTCAGTAAACAGCGCAATAGTGCCAATATCCTGCCCCAGTTCGAGCGGACCAAACACGCACTGGCCGCCAGCGGTGGCGACGCGTTTAAGCGTTGCAGCCAAATCGTCCGTATGCAGATAAATAATAGCGCCCTGCGCTGAAGGCGTAATACCGTCAAATTTAGCCAGCGCCCCGCCGGGAGCGGGATCCTGATGTGGAAATACGGCCAGCTCCGCGCTGTCCATATTCTCACGACGCAAAGAAACCTGCATCACTGGCTCATAAAAAGCAATGGCGCGCTCCATTTGTGCCACGGGGATTTCAAACCAGCTAATTACGTTATTCATACTTCCTCCTGCCTGTGTGGGTAATCTCAGAAGGACTATAAGACAGGGCTACTGACAGCATACTGTCAGTAGTATGGCGACCGGAAAAGATAATGGACTGCTACCAAATCGCAGGCAAAAAAAATCCCGACCTTGCGATCGGGATTCCAGTATCTTCACTCTTAATAGTTTAAGGCAGAATTGACGGTTGATCCGCCCCTTCTTTCTCAACCTTCTGCTGCAGCATGTGCTCACGCTTCATACCCAGCTTCAGCGCCAGCGCCGATGCTACGTAGATAGAAGATGCAGTACCGATGGAAACACCGATCAGCATCGTCAGCGAGAAGCCTTCCAGTACCGGACCACCGAACAGGAACAGCATCAGAATAACCATCAACGTCGTACCGGACGTAATCAACGTACGGTGCAGCGTCTGAGTCAATGACACGTTAAAGATTTCGTAAGGCGTACCGCGACGAATTTTGCGGAAGTTTTCACGAATACGGTCAGATACGACGATACTGTCGTTCAGCGAGTAACCGATTACCGACATCAACGATGCGACGATAGTCAGATCAATTTCAATATGGAACAACGACAGGATCCCAAGTGTGATAATCACGTCGTGCGCCAGAGCGATAACTACCCCTGCCGCCAGTCGCCACTCAAAGCGGAAACCGACGTACACCAGGATGGATATTAACGCCGCCATCAGCGCCATTGCACCGGTTTGCGCCAGGTCTGCACCCACGCTCGGACCCACGAATTCAATTCGCTTCACCGCGGCGTTTTGGTTGGTGGATTCGTTAATCACACTCAACACTTTGCTGCCCAGTACCTGACCGCCGTCTGCGCCTTCAGTTGGCGGCATACGCACCATAATGTCGTGGCTGCTGCCGAAGTTCTGCAGAAGCGGATCAACAAAGCCCGCTTTCTCCAGCGCATCGCGCATCACGTCCATATCGGCCGGTTTTTCCAGCGTGATTTCAATTACCGTACCACCGGTGAAATCGAGACCCCAGTTAAACCCGCGTACGCCCATCACCACGATGGCCGCAATCAGCAGGAAACCTGAAATGCCGAAAGCCCAGTAGTCCCAGCGCATAAAGTCCCAGACTTTACGGCCGTGGTTCAATTGTTCAACAGTATATTCCTGTGCCACTTCGCACTCCTCAGATTGACAGCTTTTTGACGCGCTTGCCGCCATACAACAGGTTTACGATGGCACGTGTACCGACAATCGCGGTAAACATCGACGTCGCCACACCAATACCGGTAGTAATCGCGAACCCTTTAATTGCCCCGGTGCCAACTGCGTACAGGATAATGACCTTAATCAGCGTCGTAATGTTCGCATCAAAGATGGAGCTAAATGCACCCGCATAACCTTCATTGATGGCCTGCTGCACCGAACGCCCGTTACTCAACTCTTCTTTGATACGTTCGTTAATCAGTACGTTCGCATCGACCGCGACGGCAAGGGTTAAGACGATCCCCGCAATCCCCGGCATACTCAGCGTAGCGCCCGGCAGCAGCGACATAATACCGACAATCAGTACCAGGTTAGCAATCAGCGCACTGGTCGCGATCAGACCGAACTTCTTATAGAAGAAGATCATGAACAGGATAGACACCACCAGACCGGCCAGACACGCTTCCAGACCCTGTTTAATGTTCTGCATACCCAAGGTAGGACCGATGGTACGTTCTTCAACAATCTGAATCGGCGCAATCAACGCACCGGCACGTAACAGCAGAGAAAGCTGACGCGCTTCGTTCGGGTTGTTAATACCGGTGATACGGAAGCTGTTGCCCAGGCGAGACTGGATGTTAGCGATGTTAATCACCTCTTCCTGTTTCACCAGCACTGCGCGACCGTTGGCATCTTTTTTACCGCTGTCTTTGTACTCCACGAACAGGGTCGCCATCGGCTTACCGATGTTGTCCTTGGTGAAGTTGGACATGATGTTACCACCCGCGCTATCCAGCGAGATGTTAACCTGCGGCTGATTGTATTCGTCCTGGCTGGAAGTGGAGTCGGTGATATGATCACCGGTCAGGATCACGCGTTTGTACAGCACAACCGGCTGACCTTCACGAGACTGTTTCACTTCCGAATCACCCGGTACACGCCCGGATGCCGCAGCAGACTGGTCAACGTTGGTGTTCACCAGACGGAATTCCAGCGTCGCGGTAGCGCCCAGAATTTCTTTCGCACGCGCGGTATCCTGAATGCCTGGCAGTTCGACCACAATGCGGTCAGCACCCTGACGTTGGACCACCGGCTCAGCAACACCCAGTTGGTTAACACGATTACGCAGAATATTGATGTTCTGCTGTACCGCGTACTCACGGGCTTCGCTCAGGCGCGCATCGGTCATCACCGCACGCAGAGCATTGCTGCCCTGGCTGGAAATAACCAGATCCTGGTGACGCTTGCTCAGGTAAGAGATAGCTTCATCACGAGCGCTGCTATCACGGAAGGTGATGCTCAGACCGTAGTTATCTTCTTTGCGAACGGTAGTATAAGGAATGCCTTTTTCACGCAGATCGCTGCGCAGGCTATCGATATTTTGTTCCTGCAACTTACTCAGCGCGGTGTCCATATCCACTTCCATCAGGAAGTGAACGCCGCCACGCAGGTCAAGACCGAGTTTCATCGGTTCTGCGTGAATGGCTGCCAGCCAGCGTGGAGTTGCCGGTGCAAGGTTAAGCGCCACGACGTATTGATCGCCCAATACGCCCATTAACACTTCACGAGCGCGCAGTTGGGTATCAGTGGAGTCGAAGCGCGCAAGAATAGCACCCTCTTCCAGAGCCACAGACTTAGGTGTGATTTTATCTTCTTGTAACGTTTTCTGGACCTGGATCAGCGTTTGCTCACTGGCGGCGGCACCGCGCACGCCAGTGATTTGAACAGCCGGATCCTCACCATACAGGTTGGGAAGCGCATAGAGCAGACCGACGACAATAACGACGATCAGCATGACATACTTCCACAAAGGATAACGGTTTAACACGGCAGTTCCCTTTGGGAAAACAATAAATTACAGCGCCTTCATGGTGCCTTTCGGCAGAACGGCAGCTACGAAATCACGTTTAATAACCACTTCAGTGGTGTCGTTCAGCGCGATAGCGATGTAGCCAGATTCTGCTACTTTGGTCACGCGACCCACCAGACCACCGTTAGTAAGCACTTCATCGCCTTTCGCAATGGAGTTCATCAGATTTTTGTGTTCTTTGGTGCGCTTTTGCTGCGGGCGCAGGATCATGAAGTAGAAAATCAGACCAAACACCACCAGCATCAGAATCAGAGACATCGGGCTGCCCTGCGCCGGAGCACCTGTTGCCGCTACCGCATCAGAAATAAAAAAGCTCATTCAAATTCCCTCATTATTAAAATTAATCAACGTTCACAGGTGGAACTGGTCTACCCTGACGTTGGTAAAAATCGGTCACGAAGCTCTCTAATTTACCCTCTTCAATAGCCTTGCGTAAACCCGCCATCAAACGCTGGTAGTAGCGAAGGTTATGAATCGTGTTGAGTCGCGCGCCCAATATTTCGTTGCAACGGTCGAGATGATGCAAGTAAGCGCGCGAATAATTGCGACAGGTGTAGCAATCACACTCAGCATCGAGCGGACTGGTGTCGCTTTTATGTTTCGCGTTACGAATTTTTACCACGCCGTCAGTCACAAACAAATGACCATTACGGGCATTTCGCGTTGGCATCACGCAGTCAAACATATCGATACCGCGACGTACGCCTTCAACCAGATCTTCTGGTTTGCCGACGCCCATCAGGTAACGAGGTTTATCTGCCGGAATCTGTGGGCATACATGCTCCAGGATGCGGTGCATATCTTCCTTCGGCTCACCGACAGCCAAACCGCCGACAGCGTAGCCATCAAAACCGATGTCTACCAGACCTTTAACGGAGATATCACGTAAATCTTCGTAAACACTGCCCTGAATGATGCCAAAAAGCGCATTTTTGTTGCCGAGGCTATCAAAACGATCCCGACTGCGCTTCGCCCAACGCAGAGACATCTCCATCGAGCGTTTAGCATAGTCCCAGTCGGCCGGATACGGTGTACATTCGTCGAAGATCATGACGATATCGGAACCGAGATCGTATTGAATCTCCATCGACTTCTCGGGATCGAGGAAAATCGGATCGCCGTTGATCGGGTTACGGAAATGCACGCCCTGCTCGGTAATCTTACGGATATCACCCAGGCTGAAAACCTGGAAGCCGCCGGAATCGGTGAGGATTGGCCCTTTCCACTGCATAAAATCGTGCAGATCGCCATGCAGTTTCATGATTTCCTGCCCCGGGCGCAGCCACAGGTGGAAGGTGTTACCGAGGATAATCTGCGCGCCAGTTGCTTCAACTTCTTCCGGCGTCATGCCTTTCACGGTGCCGTAAGTACCGACCGGCATAAAAGCAGGTGTTTCTACTACGCCACGATCAAAAACCAGGCGGCCGCGGCGAGCGCGACCGTCTGTGGTATCCAGTTCAAATTTCATCTTAACTCCTGCGTCAGAAAAACAGTCCGACGTTTTAAATACTCATATCGCGGATTTATTCCCCGACACGCTCAGAAATAGCCTGCGGATTGTACGTGATAAACATCGCATCACCGTAACTAAAAAAGCGATATTCCGCTTTTACCGCTTCATGATAGGCGTGCATGGTGTTTTTATAACCAGCAAACGCGGAAACCAGCATGATCAGCGTTGATTCCGGCAGGTGGAAGTTGGTTACCAGGGCATCAATCACCTGATATTTATAGCCAGGATAAATGAATATTTGCGTATCGCCGAAAAACGGCTCGATAAGGTCGTTTTTGGCCGCCTGCGCCGCGCTTTCCAGTGAACGTACGGAGGTGGTGCCCACCGCAATCACGCGGTTGCCGCGCGCTTTCGCCGCCAGCACAGCATCAACGACATCCTGCGGCACTTCCGCATATTCGGAGTGCATGATGTGATCTTCGATGGTGTCTACGCGCACCGGCTGGAAAGTCCCCGCGCCCACGTGCAGCGTGACGAACGCCATTTCAATGCCTTTATCGCGCAGCTTAGCCAGCAGCGGATCGTCAAAGTGCAGACCCGCAGTCGGCGCGGCGACCGCACCGGGCTTTTCGCTATACACGGTCTGATACAGCTCGCGATCGGCATCTTCATCCGGACGGTCAATATACGGTGGCAGCGGCATATGGCCGATGGCGTTAAGGATATCCAGCACGCTGCGCTCGTCGTTAAACTCGACTTCAAACAGCGCGTCATGGCGTGCCACCATCGTTGCTTTAATACTTTCGTCGTCGCCCAGCAGCAGCTCGGCCCCCGGCTTCGGCGCTTTCGAGGCGCGAATATGCGCCAGAATACGTTTGTCATCCAACATACGCTCGACCAGCACCTCGATCTTGCCGCCGCTGGCTTTACGGCCAAACAGACGCGCCGGAATAACGCGGGTGTTGTTAAAGACCAGCAAATCGCCAGGGTTGAGCTTATCGAGCAAATCGGTGAAAGTACCGTGCGTCAGCGCGCCCGTCGGCCCGTCCAAAGACAGCAAGCGGCAACTACTGCGCTCAGCTTGCGGATAGTGGGCAATCAGGGATTCGGGTAGTTCAAAGGTGAAATCGGTAACGCGCATGACACTGACTCAGACTAAAATAAGAGGCGGGTAGTCTAGTGCCGGGGCGTCCTCCCTGCAACCTTTACCCCTCAAGTTAAGAGACATAATCTATACACAAAATCATTCAAGATGCATCGAGGCGGCAACTGAATGAGTCCCCGGGAGCTTACTCAAGTAAGTGACTGGGGTGAGTGAAGGCAGCCAACAAAGAGGCAGTTTGAAGGATGAAGTGGATATGAATTTTCTTGCACATTTGCATCTGGCTCACCTTGCCGACAGCTCGCTTTCCGGCAATTTGTTGGCCGACTTTGTCCGGGGCAATCCGGAAACGCACTATTCGCCTGACGTGGTAGAAGGCATCTTCATGCACCGTCGTATCGACGTGATGACCGATAACCTGCCGCAGGTGCGTGAAGCCAAAGAGTGGTTTCGCAGCGAAACGCGCCGTGTCGCGCCGATTACGCTGGACGTAATGTGGGATCATTTTCTGTCGCGCCACTGGTCGGAAATATCCCCCGACTTCCCGCTGGCGGACTTTGTGCGCTATGCTCGCACCCAGGTGACCACTATTTTGCCTGAATCGCCACCGCGCTTTATCAATTTAAACAACTATATGTGGTCAGAGAAATGGCTTGAGCGCTATCGGGACATGGATTTTATCCAGAACGTCCTGAATGGCATGGCCAGCCGCCGCCCACGACTCGATGCCCTGCGTGACTCATGGTATGACCTGGATACGCATTACGATGCGTTAGAGGAACGATTCTGGCAGTTTTATCCGCAAATGATGGAACAGGCGCAGCGTAAAACCCTTTGACTACAGCCCATATTAGCCGCCGGATAAGCAGTAGCCGCCATCCGGCAAAAGATTGATAGACAAAACCTGTCTCATTGATTGCCAGCGCCTCTTTGTCTTATTCCCGAACACTCTCTATACTGGCCCGCGTTGCGTTCCAAAAACCCCTTAACATTGCAGGAGAATTATATGGTACTGGTAACTCGTCAGGCTCCGGATTTCACAGCAGCTGCGGTACTGGGTAGCGGTGAGATCGTTGAAAACTTCAACTTCAAACAGCATACCAACGGTAAAACTACCGTTCTGTTCTTCTGGCCGATGGACTTCACCTTCGTTTGCCCGTCTGAACTGATCGCTTTCGACAAACGTTACGAAGAATTCCAGAAGCGCGGCGTGGAAGTTGTTGGCGTTTCCTTCGACTCTGAATTTGTCCACAACGCATGGCGTAACACCCCTGTCGACAAAGGCGGCATCGGTGCAGTGAAATACGCAATGGTTGCTGACATCAAACGCGAAATCCAGAAAGCCTACGGCATCGAGCACCCGGAAGCGGGCGTTGCTCTGCGCGGTTCTTTCCTGATCGACGCTAACGGCGTTGTTCGCCACCAGGTGGTTAACGATCTGCCGCTGGGTCGTAACATCGACGAAATGCTGCGCATGGTTGACGCGCTGCAGTTCCACGAAGAGCACGGCGACGTTTGCCCGGCACAGTGGGAAAAAGGTAAAGAAGGTATGAACGCGTCTCCGGACGGCGTGGCAAAATACCTGAC
>NZ_SZWS01000018.1:152426-156251 GCF_005281245.1 Citrobacter sp. wls826 | reverse complement strand
CGCAAATGCGGGCCTTTTTTATTGGTCTATGTCGGATTATCCTTTTTCACTTCACGCCAGATTCGCCACGCCATAAGCGCCAGTACGGCGACCCCAAGAATTAACGCCCCCCACACCAACAGCGTTTTCCACTGGCTTTGTTGCTCAGCTACTGACGTTGCCGTCAATCGCGCTTCACCACCAAGCGCCACGCTCTCCTGAAGAGTCGCCCACGGTAGATAATCTATCTCCTGCGATTTACGCAGCGACGCCGGGATCAGCATATCGAGACCAACATCAGCCTTTTTCGCCGCCCGGTTTCCCCACGCCAGCATATAAGGCCCTTTGCCCTGCGTATTAAACACCAGTTGATAACTGTCGCGCATGCCGCTCAACTCAGGCAGCCTCTCTGGCAACCGGGCGTTAATGGTCGTCATCCGGACGGCCTCAACCAACTGACCGGAAAGATGAATATCTTCCGCACTCCTCCAGTCCAGATTGTAAAGCATGGTTTTTGTCAGCGGCTGCCAGGGCTCTTTTTCAGCGCTGCGCCAGGCCAGTTCCACCGGTAAAACACCTTCACTTTCCAGATCGATGCGAAGCGAGGTCAGCGGCTGGGGCTGCGCCCATCGCCAGACGGCTTCGTCATCCGAAACCTTATTCCCCTGGGCTTCAATCACGATACGCTCGGATTCCGGCTCGCTGCTGGCCGCTATCGCGCTCACGCTGTTTAACGTCAGCGCCGGACTTTGCGAGTCGAGGATCACCAGCAGGTAGCGAGTCGCCTCCACAGAGAGCGTGAGGCTGGCGCTGATGGTGTCCATTTTCAGGCGATCGTTATCACGCGTCAGATCCATTAACGGCGCATCTTCCTGCACGGGTCGCCAGTAGCGCAAATCACTGCTTGCATAAACCGAGGCTTTCCCCTGCCAGTTGCCCGCCTGCGAGTCCCAGTTCAGGCGTAACTGCGCCAGTGAAAAGGCATCTTTCGTCTCTTCCGGGAGCGTCAGTAAATAGCTCTGGCCGAGCGCTTTGACATCATCACTTTGCAAATGAATTTCAATGCCGCTCTTCGAACGTAAAACAATAGCGTCTCCGCCTCGTTGCCCCTCCTCACGCGGCGCAACCGGTGACATATCAAGCGGGAAAAAACGCAGCGCCACTGCCTCTGGCGTAACGGGCTGGGTTTTCTGCGCCACCAGAGTAAACGGCACCGTCTCCCCCAGATGGTTAAAGACCCGGACATCGCGCAAATCCGCCCAGGCGGTACCCGGATACACCGCCGGAGGTAGCGAAACGCGATACCACGGCGATGTGCCCGTAGTTTCCAGCGTCACCCCCGTTACGTAGTCCGCCGGAGACTCTTTCACTTCATCGCTGCTTACCGCCGCGCCTGTCGCGCCCAGCAGTACGCTGCATAACACCGCTTTCATCCATTTCATTTTTCTTCTCCAGCTTTGGGCGGTAATGGTGAAAAATACCCGATAATCAACACCAGAATGGCCACGCCGATAAACGCAACCGCGCGCGCCAGGCCGCCGCCTCCTGCGCTGTCCACCAGCATCAGTTTCACAATGACTATCCCCAACAATACCGCGCCACACAGCCATTCCCGACGCGAGCGGCGCCGGGTCGCCCGCAGCATCACCACCAATGCCGCCAGCATCCAGAACAGAGCAAAACAGGTTTGAATCAGCCGTGAATCCCATAGTGCGTCTACACGCCACGCAACCTCGCCATACCAGGACAATGCGCGCAGCAGCACACCATTGAGCCACCAAAAGCTGAGCGCCATCAGCGCCACAACCGGCCATGGGCGGCATACCGAAAGCTGCACCGGGAAATAGCGTTCAGACGCGCGATAAAACACCACCAAGCCCAGCAGGGCAAAAGCTGCGCCCTCTTCCTGCGGGTTGAGCAACGGCAGATAAGTCTGACGATAAACCACGCCATCTTGTAAATTCGTCAGCACGAGCAGACCGACCAGCACCAGCACAACGGGAACCATCGCCTGAACAGAATAGAGGGCCGGCCAGATGCGAAACGGCCAGATTTGTCGATGAACAGACTGATAAATCAGGAAAATAAGCAGCCCGCCAACCGCCATCATCAGGCCGCTACCCCACGCAGCCCTTCCCCACGGCAGCCCCTGCGCGAACCAGAACAGTTCAACCGCGAGCGCCAGTAAAATCATCCAGAAGAACGATAAATGCGCCAGTCTGGAAAGCATTGGCGGTAATATTTGTGCATCACGCCAGAGCAGCGCTACCGCAACAATTAGCGCCGCGCACCAGGCCAGATTCGGCCAGCCCGCCGCAAAAATCTGCTGTACAGCGATCTGATACATCAGCATCACCAGCATCATCGGCCACAGCAGCCATTTACTGGCATCCAGCTCCCGCCACGCCAGGCGACCCGCGATACTTCGCCAGCCCCAGCTCGATACCGCCATTAATGCCAGCACGCCAGACAGTACCCACCGCTCCTGTTTCAGAACGAGTTGCGATGCCGCAACGAGCGCAACAATCCAGAAAACCAAACCACCAGCGAGTAGCGCCCAACTGCCCGGCATCCAAATGTTGCGCCATAGCCAAGCAGCAACCAGCCAACTGAGGCTGAGCACGGCAAAAATCAGCATGACTGAGAGCGCGGTTGTTCCGTTCGCCAGCGCCCATAGCGCGCTGCCCACGGCCAGCACGAGCAGCGCCGAACCGCTATAACTCATGCGTCGTTGCTGTTGTTGCACGCCCAGCCAGAGGATCCCAAGCCCCTCCAGCGACCAGGCCATCGCCGTCCAACGGGCTGAAAGCGCCAACGGGATAGCAAGCGTGGTAAACGCACCACCGAGCGCCAGGGCGGACAATACCAGAGGTCTCCCCAGAGAAGAGGAACGGCGCAACGCAAACTTTGCTAACACCAGATAGAAACCACCGTAACCCAGCGCACTAAGCGCCGGACCATAAGCCATATGCCGGGTAATGGCATACTGCATTCCAAAACCGATCAGCGGTGGGGCAAACAGCAGTACGCCGTCAATAATCTGTTTGCCTTTTTCCTGCGCCCGGAGCGACAACGCCACGCTCAGCACGCCAAAAATAATCGTGTTGGCGATCAGGAACAGTTGGCAACTCAGGTAATACTCTGGTCGATAGCCCTCCAGGCCCCACACCCCGCCAACGCCGAAGGTGAACAGCAGGCCAAGCAGATTAAGCTCCCGCCAGTGCTGCCAAATGCTGATGGCGAGAATGCCGACCGAGAGCAGAAGATAGAATGAGAAGAGCGCGACATGACTGCCGCCGCCGGTGGAAAGCAACAGCGGCGCGAGATAACCGCCAAGACTTGCCAGCATCGCCAGGCTGAGCGCCTTTTGCAGAATAGCCAGCCCCACACTCGCCGCACAAATCGCCACCAGCAGCGCAAATGCCAGCGTCATTGGCAGCATTTGCCACAGCCGGAACGCGCCAAACACGGTGAGATAGAGTGCTCCGGTAGCTCCCCCCTGTAATATCAGCGCATAGATCGGTTGCTTATGCCGCAGCCGCCAGCCCAACGCCAACAGCACAATAGCGAACAGCGCGGCCGCCACCAGACGCAGCTCCAGCGGAAACAGAGAATGTTCGACCGTATAACGCAGCAGGAAAGAAAGCCCCAAAAACAGGAGCAAAATACCGAGCTTTGCCAACGGGTTACCCTGCATAAACCAGCGCACCAGCGATGACATTACCCCGCCAAAAGCAGAAGGCCGCTCGACGTCGGGCGTAGATACCGCCGCATTATCCGGCTTCGGCTGTGAAACCCACGTGTTAACGGGCTCAGGCGGCGGCTCAGTTACTGGCTCCGGCGATA
>NZ_SZWS01000018.1:151467-152389 GCF_005281245.1 Citrobacter sp. wls826 | reverse complement strand
TCGCAGCCGTTGGCGCATCGGCAGGAACAATATCTTTTGCTGCCGTTGGCTCAACGGCGCTGGTCTGCGCCACACCGCGCAGCTCCAGCTCCTCTACCCGACGGCGCAAGGCCATCAGCTCAGAACGTACAGCCGCACTGCGTCTGAATGCCACGATCGCGAGGCCGGGAACCACTACCAGCGCGAAGAATAATACAATGCAGCCAAGGGTTAGCAGCTCATCCATGTTTCCACCTTCACTGTATAAAGACAGACCAGAATGACACAAATTGTTGCAGTTGCGCCATATCGGTTAACACGATGAACCGCTTTTCAGAATAGACAATCAGCCCCTGGGTTTGGCCAGGGGCTGTGATGAGGGATTAAAACGCGAAGCAGGAGCAGCCAAGCGCGCCCCAGAAAGCCCGGTCATCTGACACCGGAATTGCCGATTTACGCGCTATATCATGCTGATGACCGTGTACGCCGCAGCTGCCGCAACACTGGTGCATCTGCACCATTGCGCCAATTTTCGCCGCAGCAGGCGGCGCTGAGCGATAGTGCCCCGGCACTTTTACCACCGGCGACCAGTCAGGTACAACCGGGATGGCCGGCGGCGCCAGCGGAGTGAAATGCCCGGCCGCATACACCACTTTGCCATCGACAATGGTCATTACCGACTCTATGCCTTTGATCTCCTCTTCCGGCACACTGAAGTAATCTTTAGACAGCACCACCAGGTCGGCCAGTTGGTCTTTCTCGATGCGCCCTTTCTTACCCTGTTCGCTGGAGAACCAGGCGCTACCGGCCGTCCACAATTCCAGCGCCACATCGCGCGGCAGGCGATTGTTATCATCGTACATCGCCATCCCTCCCACAGTACGGCCCGAAACCAGCCAGTAGAGCGCTGTCCACGGGTTGTAGCTGGCCACGCGGGTGGCAT
>NZ_SZWS01000018.1:150248-151424 GCF_005281245.1 Citrobacter sp. wls826 | reverse complement strand
TCCCCAGCCCTACCGGAACGTCAGCCGCCAGCATTTTCGCCACTGGCGGGGTATGTTTGACCGCATCTTTGCCGTAGCGATCGACAAAATATTCGCCCTGGAACGCCATACGGTGCTGAACAGCGATCCCGCCCCCCAGCGCTTTTACGCGCTCTATATTCCGTTCGGTAATCGTTTCAGCGTGATCGAAGAACCAGTGCAGGCCATTGAACGGGATATCGCGATTCACCTTCTCGAATACGTCGAGCATTCGGCTGATGGATTCATCGTAGGTGGCGTGCAGGCGGAACGGCCAGCGGTGCTCCACGAGGTGGCGCACCACGCGCTCCAGCTCATCTTCCATACCTTCCGGCAGATCCGGGCGTGGCTGGAGAAAGTCTTCAAAATCCGCGGCCGAGAAGACCAGCATTTCCCCTGCCCCATTGGCACGGTAGAAGTCGGTCCCCTGCCCTGGTTTGAGCATATCGGTCCAGCGCTCAAAGTCTTCCAGTTCCTGCTGCGGACGCTGGGTAAACAAGTTGTAGGCGATGCGCACCGTCATCTGTTTGTTGGCGTGTAGCTGCTCAATTATCTCGTAATCTTCCGGGTAGTTCTGAAAACCACCGCCTGCATCGATGGCGCTGGTCAGCCCGAGACGGTTCAGCTCGCGCATAAACTGCCGGGTCGAGTTGACCTGCATTTCCAGCGGCAGTTTTGGTCCTTTTGCCAGCGTCGAATAAAGGATCATGGCGTTGGGTTTGGCGATCAGCATCCCGGTTGGGTTACCGTTGCTATCACGCACAATCTCACCACCCGCCGGGTCCGGCGTCGCTTTGGTGTAGCCGACTGCTTTCAGTGCGGCACGGTTCAGCAAAGCTCTGTCGTAGAGGTGCAGAACAAAAACTGGGGTATCCGGGGCAGCTTCATTCAGTTCTTCGAGGGTTGGCATGCGACGTTCGGCAAACTGGAATTCGCTCCAGCCGCCCACCACGCGCACCCATTGCGGCGATGGCGTTCTGTCAGCCTGCTCTTTGAGCATGCGCAGCGCGTCCGCCAGCGACGGTACGCCTTCCCAACGCAATTCCAGGTTGTAATTCAGACCGCCGCGAATGAGGTGCAGGTGCGAATCGTTCAGGCCCGGGATCACCGTATGTCCCTGCAGATCGACAACCTGCGTCCCGTCGGTGGCAAAACTCA
>NZ_SZWS01000018.1:147719-150188 GCF_005281245.1 Citrobacter sp. wls826 | reverse complement strand
CCAGGATCTTACCATTGGCGATCGCCACCGCCTCGACCTGCGGGTTTTGTCTTTCGAGAGTATGAATTTTTCCGTGAGTCAGAATCAGTGTGGCAGTTTGAGACATAACAATCTCCTGAGAAACCGGTCAGGCTTTTTTCAGCCATCCGGCAAACAGACGGGTTACGATGGGCATCCAGAACCAGACCACCAGCGCAACCACACAGGCATCATTGATCAGATGCAGGAGTAACGAGCCCTTCATGGCAGGCAGCACAATGCCGGTCAACCACGGCACCAGATTGGTGCTGGGAAAAATCACCAGCAGAGTTATCAGAAACTGTTTCCAGCGCCTGGGCTGACGTACATGGGGCGCGGGCGGTGTAAACCAGAACGCCGCTTCGGTGCGGATTTCAGTTTTATCCCCTTCCGCCAGCAGCGGGGCAATCTCTTCGACCAGCACGCGGCGCGTATCGGACTGGGTCCAGTTATACAGATGCTCAAGCGTGTCGAAGCGGATAATGATGTTCCACAGATTGTTGCCATCTGCAGGACGAATCACATTCGCCCCCAGATGACCGGGAAACTCGGCCGCCACCGGCATGATTTTCCCCAGCCACTGCTCATACCGCTGCGCTTGTTCAGGCAGCAGGGTGTGGGAAATCACCAACGTCACATGTTTGTTCTGCGCCATAAAGGGTTCCTTGTTGAGAAGAAACAGGCCCGCTTAGGCCACGTAAGCAATACACAAAATCATTCATGGCGCATCGAAGCGGCAAGATTGTGTATCCCCGGAAGCTGACAAAGTGAGTGACCGGGGTACGCAAACGAAGCCCACTAAGAGGCGACATGAAAGATGAGGTGTATTTAGGCTTTACGTTCCGGCGCGCCATGCACCATGGTGTAGGCGTAATCCACGCCCATTCCGTAGGCGCCGCTGTGCTCACGTACCAGATCCATGACGGCGTCGTAGGTTTCTTTGCGGGACCAGTCGCGCTGGTACTCGAGAAGAACCTGTTGCCAGGTCACTGGTACGGCGCCCGCCTGTACCATGCGGTCGATAGAACGCTCATGGGCATCCACGGACGTGCCGCCGGAAGTGTCAGTTACCACATAAACTTCGTAACCTGCTTCCAGCGCCATCAGCGCCGGGAAAGTCAGGCATACTTCGGTCCACAGCGCGGAGATAATCAATTTTTTACGCCCGGTCGCTTCCACGGCTTTCACAAACGCCGCATCTTCCCAGGAGTTCATCGAGGTGCGTTCAATTGGTTTCACATCAGGATGAACCGCTAACAATTCCGGCCAGATATAGCCGCTAAAACTTTTCGTTTCCACAGAAGTATAAATCACCGGAACATTAAATATTTTCCCGGCCTTCGCTAATGCCACGGTATTATTTTTCAAAGTCTGGCGGTCAATATTCGCCACACCAAATGACATTTGCGGCTGATGATCAATAAAAATAAGCGTTGAGTTTTGAGGGTCAATCAGTTCCCGAATAGACATAGCACACCTTCTTAATCAATAAGTTAAAAGGCAACGGTCTGTATCTGCCGTCAGCAGCAGGATCCTGAATCAGAAAGCTTGTTGAGTATAGCGGGAAATTTCTAACGAGTTATTAAAGAAAACTTACCATCCAGTGAAACTATTAATTTTGTGTTGCGATATATCCTAAACAACATCAAAAAAATGCGCATGACTCATCTAATTTATTCACTGGCATTGTTTTTCTCCATTCGGTACAACAGAGGGGTTTAATTTTCAGGATATTTTCTGCTTATGCGCATCAATCTGGATGTTTTGCTAATTCTCGACGCACTCGATAAACAGGGTTCATTTGCCGCGGCGGCCGAATCGTTGTTTAAAACCCCTGCAGCACTCAGCTATATGATTCAAAAGCTGGAAAGTGATTTGAATATCGAGTTGCTTGACCGTTCCGGTCACCGGGCAAAATTTACCGACACCGGTCAGATGATGCTTGAAAAGGGACGTTTGCTGCTGAGTGCGGCAAAAGATCTCGAAAAGCAGGCGGTGCAGCTGAGTTCAGGCTGGGAAAAAGAGCTGGCGATTGCGCTGGACGACTCCTTCCCTTTCGCCTCGCTGTTGCCCATTATCGATGAATTTCACGCGCTGAATAAGCAAACCCGCCTTAACTTCACCCACCATACGCTGGCGGGCTCCTGGGAGGAACTGACGCATAATGGAGCAGATATTATTTTGGGGGCGATTAATGAACCGCCTACGTCAGCGGCCTGGTCCTACAAAATGCTTGGCACGCTGGACAATGTGTTTGTCGTTGCGCCTGAGCATCCGCTGGCCGCAGCACCGGATGGCCTGACTAACGAACAGCTGTGCCTGCACCGGGCGATTGTCATTAGCGACAGCGCCCGCTTTTGTCATCCGTTACAAACCAATCTGATGGAGGAGCAGGCGCAGATTCGCGTTGATGATTTCCACAGTAAGGTGATGCTACTGCGGGCCGGCTTG
>NZ_SZWS01000018.1:146252-147645 GCF_005281245.1 Citrobacter sp. wls826 | reverse complement strand
TCCGTTCAGGAAAGCGCGAGCTGGTGGAAAAAACGGTCATCTCATTTCGCCAAAAAGACGTGGCCTATATGGCCTGGCGCAATAACCGCGATGGACTGGCGCAGCGCTGGTGGCGGGAAACGCTGCTGGCAAGCCAGGATGTTACGCGCTTATATCAATGACCCATCCACACCGAGGCGGAAATCGCCGGCAGCGTCAGGATATCCTCGGCAAGCACGCCTTTGCCCTCCTGGTGCTGCCATTGACTGACGCTCAGTAATGGCGAGGCTGGCAGGACCACTTCACAAGCGTGGCCACGGTTAATCGCCACCAATACACGCTGGCGGTTTAGCACGCGTACAAACACCACCACGTTATCCTCGGCGTAAATCACCTGACAACCACCATGGCGCAGCGCCTGGCTCTGGTGGCGTAATGTTGCCAGCCGCTGATACAACGCCAGCAGGTTAGCGTCCTGTTTTTCAGGCTGCCACGGGAATGGTTTGCGACAAAACGGATCGTTGTTCCCATCCAGTCCCACTTCGTCACCGTAGTAAATACAGGGCACGCCAGGCCAGGTAAACAGCCACACCACCGCCAATGGTAAACGTGCGACGTCTTTACCGAGCAGAGATTTAAAACGGGCGGTATCGTGGCTGTCGAGCTGGTTGAACATCCGCAACTGCTGCTGATGCGACAAACCCGCACGATAGTTATCCATCCACGCCATACAGGTCTGGGCGTCAATGAATTGCGGATCATATGAGATATCGGTATTGGCGAGAAATCCCCATATCGGGAAGGTAAAACCGCGATAGTTCATGGCGGCATCTTCCGCGTCGGCCTGCAACCATTGGCGCGCGTCGCCAAAATGCTCGCCCACCACATACGCCTCTGACAGGGTCTCTTTCGCCGCCTGCGTAATTCCGGCCACGTGCTGCAGGTTGTTGTGCGCACCACCGGCCTCTCCCAGCATATGCACCACGTCAAGACGCCAGCCGTCCATACTCCACGGCGCTTTCAGCCAGTGGCGAACGATACTGTCTTCGCCGCGATAAATTTCATTCACCAGGCTTTCAGAGGAAAAGTCCAGCTTGGGCAGGCTGGAATACCCCAGCCAGTCGAGCGCGACGCCGTCGGCTGAGAAATGATACCAGTCGCGCCAGGGGGATTGCGGATTATGGCACGCGCCATCCGTTCCCCGATTATGTCGGTCAAACCAGGCGTGTGAATCGCCGCTATGGTTAAAAACACCGTCGAGAATCAGGCGCATCCCCTGCTGTTGGGTGGTGTGACGCAGGCGCAGCAGCGCCCTGTCGCCGCCAAACTGCGGATCAACATGACGGTAATCTTCGGTATCGTATTTATGCACGCTCGGCGCGGTAAATACCGGATTCAGGTACAGCGCCGTGAC
>NZ_SZWS01000018.1:145101-146200 GCF_005281245.1 Citrobacter sp. wls826 | reverse complement strand
ATACGGCAGCTTTTCGCTGATGCCGTCCAAATCGCCGCCATAAAACGTGGAGCCACCGGCCTGGGCCGTAAGCGGTTCATCCCACTCGCGCCGCACAATATCGTGTCCGGCAGCGTGGTGGTAATAGACGTTATCCTGAGTCGCTTCACGCGACTGGCTGCGGGCAAAACGGTCCGGGAAAATTTGGTAAAAAATCTGATCGGCGACCCACTGCGGACCGTTATCCGGCACATCAACAGCAAACTGCTCCAGACGCGCAGGCGGAAAACGGCTGAATCCCTGCGGGGTGAACCACAACTGACGATCGAGCCAAAGTAATTTAAAACTATAGCGTCGACGAGGCTGTCCGCTGGAGAGATCGATCGCCGCTCTCCACGCGGTCACGCCCGGCTGCGGCTGGCTGCGTTGCTTGTGCATACCCAGCGAAATCTCTTCGTTATCGTTTTCTGCGCGTAGCGTCACCCGCTGGGGTGGATTTTCCCCCGCCAGCCATAATGTAATCGTCAGTTGATCTTTGTTTTGCTTAACAAATGGGGCAACCGGAAGGTGCCAGGCGTTCAACATCACGTATCCCCTTTGATGATAATGACGTCACCTTGCCATAGCGAAGTGCAGGATCACTCATCATCTTAACGTTTATTGGGGGAGGAGTGCGGGGGAGGAGTGCGGGGGAGGAGAAAATTGCCGGGTAACATTAAGCTACCCGGCAAAAATATTACTGCGCTTCAGCCAGTTGGCGCTCGCGACGGCGCTTGAAAACCCAGCCGGCAAGCAGCAGGATAATCCACGCAAAGCCGACGTATAGCGAAATGCGGGTATCCGGATGATAGCCGATAAGCGCGATGATAAAGACCAGGAAAATCAGGCCAATGACGGTCGTCACAACCCCACCCGGCACTTTAAATTTCAGCGCCTTAACCTCTTCCGGCGGCAGACGACGACGGAAGGCAATTTGTGACAGCAGGATCATAATCCACACCCATACCGTTGCGAAGGTCGCCAGAGAGGCGATCACCAGGAAGACGTTTTCCGGCATGATGTAGTTTAGATACACCGCAAACAGCAGCGCGATGGTCATCACCATCACCGTCACCCATGG
>NZ_SZWS01000018.1:127128-145046 GCF_005281245.1 Citrobacter sp. wls826 | reverse complement strand
GCGACGTCTTGGCGAACATTTTCGGCGCGCTGCCCTGCTCCGCCATACCGTGCAGCATACGCCCCACGCCAAAGACGTCAGAGTTGATGGCCGACAGCGACGCGGTCAGGACTACGAAGTTGAGGATCCCGGCGGCAAAGGTAATCCCCATATGCTGGAACGTCAGAACGAACGGGCTACCGTCAGTGCCGACCTGGTTCCACGGGTAAATAGACATGATGACGAACAGCGTCCCCACGTAAAACACGAGGATACGCATCGGTACGGAATTGATGGCCCGCGGAATAGATTTTTCCGGGTCTTTGGCTTCGCCAGCGGTAATCCCGATAATCTCAATCCCGCCGTAGGCGAACATCACCATTTGTAGCGACATCACCATGCCGAGCCAGCCGTTGCTGAAGAAACCGCCGTTGCTCCACAGATTATGGATACCGGTAGGCTGTCCGCCGTTACCAATCCCCCAAATGATGATGCCAAAACCGGCGACAATCATGATGATAATGGTGGCGACTTTAAAGAACGAGAACCAAAATTCCAGCTCGCCAAACACCTTCACGCTCATCAGGTTGATGGCGCAGATAATCAATACCACGCTGAGTACCCAAATCCAGTGCGGTACGGCCGGGAACCAGACGCCCATGTAAATACCAAAGGCAGTCACATCGGCAATGGCGACAATCAGGATTTCAAAACAGTAGGTCCAGCCGGTTATGTAGCCTGCCAGCGGTCCGAGGTTTTCCTGCGCATAGCGCGAGAAGGAGCTGGCTGCAGGGTTATGAACGGACATTTCGCCCAGCGCGCGCATAATGATATACGCCGCTACGCCGCCGATAATATAGGCCAGCAACACGCTTGGCCCCGCCATTTTGATGGCATCGGCCGAGCCGTAGAACAGCCCGGTACCAATTGCTGAACCTAATGCCATAAAGCGAATGTGCCGGGTGCTCAGCCCACGCTTTAGCTTGTTATTACTTTCCATCGATTCCTAACCTGTTAACACAATAAAAAACCACGGGGCCATGTTAATAGCCCCGTGGTTAAAACTTATTGTCAGTGATATTAGTGTGCGCTGGAGGTCACTTGTCGACCCGCTGCACGATCCCAGATAACTGCCAGGACCACCATCACGACTGTTGGCATCAACCACGCCAGCCCCTGTTCCGCCAGCGGTAAACGCTGGGTCCAGGCCGGTAACACGTCGCCAATTGCAGAAGCTTTAATGCCATCAAGGATACCAAAAATCAGGCTGATAAACATCGCAGGTGCAATGACGCGGGAAGAATTATGCCACCATGAGCGGGTAAAACTTAATACAACCAGTGCGATACATGGCGGATAGATAGCCGTCAGCACCGGAATAGAGATCTGAATCAGATGGCTCAGACCCAGGTTAGAGACCACCATCGAGAAGCCGCCGAGGATAAATACCAGCGTACGATAAGACAGTGGAACGTACTGGGCAAAGAACTCTGCGCACGCGCAGGTCAGGCCAACAGCGGTGACCAGACAGGCGATGAAAATCAACGCCGCCAGCAGGAAGCTCCCTGCGCCACCAAAGGTGTGCTGAACATACGCATGCAGAATTGCCGCGCCGTTAGCAGATTGATCGACCAGAATTGCGCTATCTGAACCCAGACGGAACAGCGCGAGATACAACAGCGTTAAGCCCACACCCGCCATCAAACCCGCCCAAACGGTATAACGGGTCAGCAGACGCGCTTCAGTAACGCCACGCGAGCGAGCGGCGTTGACGATAACAATACCAAATACCATCGCGCCCAGCGTATCCATGGTCAGATACCCGTTCACGAAGCCATTAGAAAACGCAGCAGTTTGATAGGCTTCCATCGCATTGCTGATCGGGCCTGCTGGCCAGACGATTGCGGCGACAGACAGGACCACCAGCGCCAGGATTTTCAGCGGAGCCAGGAAATTACCAACCGTATCCAGCAGTTTGCCCGGATACAGCGAAACCAGAATTACAATCGCGAAATAGACCACGCTGTAGATAAGCAGTGGCAGCGCGGAGTCACCGGTCAGCGGAGCAATCCCGACTTCGAAAGAGACCGTTGCGGTACGCGGCGTAGCAAATAACGGTCCAACAGCCAGATAGCACACGGTCGCCAGCAGCAAACCAGCGACTTTACCGATAGGCGTGCTCAGTCGGTCCACACCACCACCGACTTTCGCCAGCGCGACAACGGTAAGTACCGGCAGGCCAACGGCGGTAATCAAAAAGCCAAAAGCCGCAGTCCAGACGTGTTCACCTGCCTGCAAACCAACCATTGGGGGGAAGATGATGTTACCTGCACCAACGAACAGTGCAAATGTCATAAATCCCAAAGCGATAATATCGCGCGATTTTAACTGATGGGTCATAAAGTCTTACTGCCTGTGGATGTGGTGTTGAAAATAATAAATTTTTGCCTTTCCCTGGGGGACAATACAGCGGCATTTTTGCTCAATTCCAGCGGGAAACACTCCCAGACTGGCGCGGCGAAGAATAGTTTTTCGATTTACCGCGTAAATGCAGTCGGTATGACAGCACCTGGAGCGCAATTTAAACGCTTATAACGTTTTAAAGCAAGGTGGGATCCAAAAACCAGAACAATATAGCGATATGAAAAATGTGGTTAGCACAAAACACCATTTCATGGAAAAAGGTATGGGTAATAGTTCGAACAAAAAACAACCAAACGTCGTAAAATTCAGGATGGTTATATTGACCGCATAGAAAAAGCCAGCTTGCGCTGGCTTTTGGAAAGATTATCTTACGAATGCGCCTTAACCGTTAATTTTGGCAATTAAACGTTCCGGGATCACGAAACTAAATCGCGTCCCAACGCCTGGTTCGCTTTCGATATTCAAGCGACTGTCGTGATGATGCAGCGCATGCTTAACGATGGCCAGACCAAGTCCGCTGCCGCCCGTTTGCCGCGATCGCGCCTTATCCACACGATAAAAACGTTCGGTTAAGCGTGGAATATGCTCGGCGGCAATGCCTGGACCGTTGTCTTCCACGCAAAACTCCGCCCCCGACGCCACATGCTGCCAGCGTACGGTAATGTGCGTTCCCGCTGGCGTATGGTTCACCGCGTTGTAGACGAGATTCGAGATAGCGCTACGCAACTGCTCCTCGTTACCCCGCACGTTCAGGCTGTTATCAACATCAAAGGTAAACGTATGTTTTTGCTGGCTCAGCGTTTGCGCTTCGTGTTCGAGCACGCGCAGCATCATGGGCACATCGACCTTCTCATTCAGCAGTAGCGTCGGCGCAGCCTCAATTTTTGACAGCGTCAGCAGTTGTTTCACCAGCCCTTCCATGCGATACGTTTGTTCGCGCATGGTATGCAGCGCTTTTTCACGCGTCGTCCCTTCCAGCGGATGCTCCTGCATCATTTCCAGGTACCCTTGTAACACCGTCAGAGGCGTACGCAGTTCATGGCTGGCGTTGGCGAAAAAGTTACGTCGTGAACCTTCCAGTTGATGCATCTGGGTAACGTCGCGCGCCACCATCAGCAGTTGCTTATCGGTATAGGGCATCACGCGAATTTCCAGATGCCGTCCGGTATTGAGTACCAGATTGATCGGTCGGCTAAAATCGCGCGTTTTCAGATATTGTGTAAATTCCGGGTAGCGCAACAGGTTAAGAATATTTTGCCCGCTATCGTCCGGCCAGCGCAGTCCCAGAACCTGCTGAGCCAGTCCGTTACACCAGAAGATACCGCCTTCTTCAGTGGTCAGCACCACCGCGTCGGGTAGCGATTCCGCCCCGCTGCGAAAACGTTTAATCAGATTACCCAGTTCACGACGGCGCTTTTTGTTGCGCAGTTGCATTTGATGCAGCCCGTACAGCAACGGCTCCCAACTGCCTCGCCCCGGCGGCGGCGTCATGCTTCTGTCGACCCATAGCCACCAGGACAAACGTAATAAATTCCAGAAATGCCAGATAAGCAGGCCCGTTACCGACACCAGTAAAAACCAGGGCAGGTAACCGAAAAAAGCGCTAAGGATAAATGCCGGTATGCAGCACAGGATCAGCTCCAGTACCAACCTTTTCCATGACAATCGTTCTAGCAAACGTCTTACTCCCTATACGGCCTAATCCTTCAGGCCCTGATTCTTGTCAGTCAGAAGCGGGTTGAAAAACGATATCCCGTCCCGCGAACCGTCTGCACCATACGATCGTGTCCGCTGTGCTCCAGCGCCTTACGTAAGCGGCGGATGTGCACATCCACTGTCCGGTCTTCCACGTACACATTGGTTCCCCAGACATGATTGAGGAGTTGCTCGCGACTGTAGACACGCTCGGGATGAGTCATAAAGAAGTGCAACAGTTTGAATTCGGTCGGCCCCATATCCAGCGGATCCTCGCCGGTCATCACGCGATGCGAGGTGGGATCAAGGCTTAGCCCCTGCATCTCTATAACCTCTTCGACCGCCATCGGTGAAATACGACGCAGAACTGCTTTAATACGCGCCACCAGCTCCTTGGGAGAAAAGGGCTTGGTAATATAGTCATCCGCGCCGGTTTCCAGCCCCCGGACGCGATCTTCCTCTTCCCCCCTCGCCGTCAGCATCATCACCGGGATATCCCGCGTCATCGCTTCGCGCTTGAGATGTTTAATAAACTGTAGAC
Organism: Citrobacter sp. wls826; assembly: GCF_005281245.1. Lineage (NCBI taxonomy): Bacteria > Pseudomonadati > Pseudomonadota > Gammaproteobacteria > Enterobacterales > Enterobacteriaceae > Citrobacter > Citrobacter sp. wls826. The sequence continues at coordinate 140,407 of NZ_SZWS01000018.1, read as the reverse complement.
CCGAGCCGCCGGGAAGCATCCAATCAAGCAGGACGAGATCCGGCCAGGGTTCATTGAGTTGGTTCACAGCACTGTCATAGTCTTCGGCTTCAACGGGTTGAAATCCGTTTTGCTCGAGCACGAAGCAGACCATTTCACGAATTGGAGCTTCATCTTCTACGACCAGAATACGTCTCGCCATGATTTGCCCTGTTTGTAATTAAATCGTTTGCCATCAATACAGTGCCATTATGCGTCAGTTTTATGACAGATTTATGAAAAGATAGTCCAGGTTTAACGCAGCCCGGCGAATTATGACAGCCCGGAGACAAGATATTCCCACTCGTGAAGGGTTATAATCCCCGCCATTGTTTTACCGTCATGGAACTCTTATGCGCATCCTTCACACGTCTGACTGGCATCTGGGCCAAAATTTCTACAGCAAGAGCCGCGCCGCCGAGCATCAGGCCTTTCTCGACTGGCTGCTGGAAACGGCACAATCCCAGCAGGTGGATGCCATTATTGTGGCAGGCGATATTTTCGATACCGGCTCACCGCCTAGCTATGCCCGTGAGCTGTATAACCGTTTTGTCGTCAATCTGCAGCAAACCGGCTGTCATCTGGTGGTGCTGGCAGGCAACCACGACTCCGTCGCCACGCTCAATGAATCCCGCGATATCCTGGCGTTTCTCAACACCACGGTGGTTGCCAGCGCTGGCCATGGGCCGCAGATACTGCCGCTACGCGACGGTACACCGGGGGCGATCCTGTGTCCGGTGCCTTTTTTACGTCCGCGCGACATCATCACCAGCCAGGCCGGGCTGACAGGACAAGAAAAACAGCAGCATTTACTGGGCGCAATCACCGACTATTATCAGCAGCAGTATCAGGATGCCTGCACGCTGCGCGGCGACCACAATCTTCCCATCATTGCGACCGGGCATTTGACCACCGTCGGAGCCAGTAAAAGCGACGCCGTACGTGACATTTATATCGGTACGCTGGACGCCTTCCCGGCGCAAAACTTCCCACCGGCAGACTACATCGCGCTGGGACATATTCACCGGGCGCAGGTTATCGGCGGCACGGAACATATTCGCTACTGCGGCTCGCCGATTCCTCTCAGTTTTGACGAGTGCGGCAAAAGCAAATGTGTACATCTGGTGAGCTTTGACGCGGGGAAACTCAGCGCCGTTGAAAATCTCACCGTGCCGGTTACGCAGCAGCTTGCGGTACTGAAAGGCGATTTAGCCGCCATTACTACCCAGCTTGAGCAGTGGCGCGGCGTGCAGCAAGAGCCACCGGTGTGGCTGGATATTGAAATCACCACCGACGACTACCTGCATGATATGCAACGTAAGATCCAGGCCTTAACCGAAGATTTACCGGTAGAAGTGCTACTGGTGCGCCGCAGTCGGGAACAGCGCGAACGCATTATGGCCAATGAACGACGTGAAACGTTAAGCGAGCTGAGCGTGGCAGAGGTTTTTGACCGCCGCCTGGCGCTGGAAGAACTCGAAGAACCGCAGCGTGAGCGGCTTAACCAGCTGTTTAGCGCAACCTTACAAACGCTTGCCGGGGAGGCTGAAGCATGAAAATTCTCAGCCTGCGCCTGAAAAACCTCAACTCCCTGAAGGGAGAATGGAAAGTCGATTTTACGGCAGAACCTTTTGCCAGCAACGGGTTATTCGCCATCACCGGACCAACGGGTGCGGGGAAAACGACCCTGCTGGACGCAATTTGCCTTGCGCTGTACCACGAAACGCCACGCCTGAATACCGTGTCACAGTCGCAAAACGACCTGATGACCCGCGACACCGCGGAGTGTCTGGCCGAGGTCGAGTTTGAGGTGCGGGGCGAAGCCTACCGCGCATTCTGGAGCCAGAACCGGGCACGCAATCAGCCGGAGGGCAATCTGCAGGTCCCTCGCGTAGAGCTGGCCCGCTGCTCCGACGGTAAAATCCTCGCCGATAAGGTCAAAGATAAGCTGGAGATGACCGCCGAGCTTACCGGGCTGGATTACGGACGTTTTACCCGTTCGATGCTGCTGTCTCAGGGGCAGTTTGCCGCATTTCTCAATGCCAAACCGAAAGAGCGCGCCGAGCTGCTGGAAGAGCTGACCGGCACTGAGATCTACGGCCAAATCTCCGCCATGGTGTTTGAAAAGCACAAATCAGCGCGTACGGAACTGGAAAAACTGCAGGCCCAGGCCAGCGGTGTTGCGCTGTTAGCGCCAGAACAGCTGCAATCCCTGACAGAAAGTTTGCAGGTACTTACTGACGAAGAAAAACAATACCTTACCAGCCAACAAGCCCAGCAGCAGCACCTCAACTGGCTCATGCGGCAAAATGAGCTACAGGCGGAGATAAACCGCCACCAGCAGGCATTACAGGCTGCACTTCAGGCGCAGGAAGAGGCCCAGCCGCAACTGGCGGCGCTGAGTCTGGCACTCCCAGCCAGAGCGTTACGCCCACACTGGGAGCGAATCCAGGAACAAACGGCTACGATTGACCGTACGCGACAGAAGATTCAGGAAGTGAATGCTCGCTTACAAAGCAGCTTAGCGCTGCGCGGACGTATTCGTCAGCAGGCACAAACGCAGTCAGCCGCTATGCTCGCCGGACAGCAAACGTTAACCGACTGGTTGAAGGAACATGACCGCTTCCGTTTGTGGAGTAGCGAACTGGCAGGATGGAAAGCGCTGCTGGCCCAACAGTCCGACGCCAGCGCCCAACTGCGCCAGTGGCAGCAGTTGCGGGAGAACGACACGCGCAAGCTCGATGCGCTGGCGCTTCCCACGCTGACCCTTTCGGCACAACAGGTAACGGAAGCGCTGGCGCAACATGTGCAGCTTCGTCCGTTACGCCAGCGTCTGAGTAATCTGCATGGGCAAATCGCCCCGAAGCAAAAGCAACTGGCGCAGCTACGCGCCACGCTTGCGCAGCGTCAGCAGGAGCTGGCCCAGCGCAATGCGGTGCTTACAGAAAAGCGTCAGCGCTATAAAGATAAAAATCAGCAGCTTGCCGATGTGAGAATCATTTGCGAGCAGGAAGCCCGGATCAAAGATCTGGAAAGCCAGCGGGCACTATTGCAATCCGGCATGCCTTGCCCACTTTGCGGCTCCACCACGCACCCGGCGATTGAGCGCTATCAAACGCTCGAACTTAGTGTGAATCAGACACGGCGTGAAGCGCTGGAAAAAGAGGTCAAAACGCTGGCCGATGAGGGTTCAACGCTACGCGGTCAACTTGAGGCGATAACCCAGCAACTTCAGCGCGATGAACGCGAAGTACAAACGCTTTCTCAGGAAGAGCAAGCACTTACTCAAGAGTGGCAGACCGTCACCGCCAGCCTCAACGTGACGCTGCAACCGCAGGATGACATCGCCCCGTGGCTTGCCGCCCAGGAAGAGCACGAGCAGCAGCTTCACCAACTGAGTATGCGTCATACCCTGCAGGCGCAAATCACCGCACACACAGAGCAGATTACTCAGCTCCAGCAGCATATTGACCAGCGTCAGGCAACGTTAACCGCCGAGCTGGCCCGTCATGGTCTGTCCCTTCCGGCCGAGGGTGAAGTCGCCTCATGGCTGAGCGAGCGGGCTAACGAAGCGCAAATGTGGCAGCAGCGCCAGAACGAACTGACTGAATTACAGGCTCGAATCGCCCAGCTTGCGCCGGTGCTGGAAACGCTGCCTGAAACCGATGCGCTTGGTGAAAACATTGAGAATCTGTCGCTGGAAAACTGGCGGCAGGTGCACGACGATTGCCTCTCTTTACAGGGGCAGTGGCAAACCTTACAGCAGCAGGAGGCGCAGGAGGTTCAGCGCGCTGCAGAAATTCAGGCGCAGTTTGATACCGCATTGCAGGCCAGCATCTTTGCCGATCGCGACGCCTTTGTTGCCGCCCTGCTGGATGAAGAGACCTTTAACCGCCTTGAACAATTGAAGCAATCACTGGAAGGCCAGCGACAGCAGGCGCAAACGCTGCTTAATCAGGCGCAGCAGGCGCTGGCGACTCATCAACAACAGCGACCAACCGGGGTGGATCTCACGCTCACCGTGCAACATCTTCACGACGCGCTGGCGCAACTCACCCAGCAGCTACGGGAGAACACCACTCGTCAGGGCGAAATTCGCCAGCAGCTCAAGCAGGATGGAGAAAACCGCCAGCAGCAGCAGGCGCTGATGCTCGAGATTACGAAAGTCGCACAGCAGGTCGAAGACTGGGGCTATCTGAACGCGCTGATCGGCTCGAAAGAGGGAGATAAATTCCGCAAGTTTGCCCAGGGGCTGACGCTGGATAATCTGGTCTGGCTTGCCAACAACCAGTTGACCCGTCTGCACGGTCGCTATCTGTTGCAGCGCAAGGCCAGCGAAGCGCTGGAGCTGGAAGTGGTTGATACCTGGCAGGCCGATGCCGTGCGTGACACGCGTACGCTTTCCGGCGGCGAGAGCTTCCTCGTGAGTCTGGCGCTGGCGCTGGCGTTGTCCGATCTGGTCAGCCACAAAACGCGAATTGACTCCCTGTTCCTCGACGAAGGTTTCGGCACGTTGGACAGCGAAACGCTGGATACCGCCCTGGATGCGCTCGATGCGCTCAACGCCACTGGCAAAACCATTGGTGTCATCAGCCACGTTGAAGCGATGAAAGAACGCATTCCGGTGCAGATCAAGGTCAAAAAAATCAACGGACTGGGCTACAGTAAACTCGATAAAATGTTTGCAGTTGATGCCTGATAGCAGCTCAGTACCTGGAGGCCGGATATGCGCCAGCGCCATCCGGCACGGCACATAGCACGATCGTGAATACACAAAGACGGATATGAAATGGCATTCCACTTCGCTTATCCGCAAGCTATCTCTATTGGCGGCGAACGTTCGCCGCTATGGCGCATATCGTGCGTCTTTCTTGTTGGCAGGTGGTATGAAAAAAGTCATTTTCTCTTTAGCTCTGGGGACATTTGGGCTGGGCATGGCCGAGTTTGGCATCATGGGTGTACTCACCGAGCTGGCGCGGGACGTGGGAATTTCCATCCCTGCCGCTGGCCATATGATTTCGTTTTACGCTTTTGGCGTGGTGCTGGGCGCACCTATTATTGCGCTCTTTTCCAACCGCTTTTCTCTCAAGCATATTCTGCTGTTTCTGGTCACGCTGTGCGTGATCGGCAACGCCATCTTCACCCTCTCCTCCTCATATTTAATGCTGGCGGTGGGCAGGCTGGTTTCCGGCTTTCCACACGGCGCTTTTTTTGGCGTTGGCGCGATTATCCTGTCGAAGCTGGCCCGTCCGGGAAAAGTCACCGCCGCCGTCGCGGGCATGGTTTCGGGTATGACCGTTGCTAATCTGATTGGCATTCCCATCGGCACCTGGCTGAGCCAGGAATTTAGCTGGCGCTACACGTTTCTGCTGATAGCCGTCTTTAATATCGCCGTGATGGTCTCGATAACTTTTTGGGTACCCAACATCAGCGATGAAGCAAAAGGGAAACTGCGCGAACAATTTCACTTTTTGAAAACCCCCGCCCCGTGGCTCATCTTTTCCGCCACCATGTTTGGTAACGCCGGGGTTTTCGCCTGGTTCAGCTACGTCAAACCGTACATGATGTTCATCTCCGGCTTTTCCGAAGCGCTGATGACCTTCATCATGATGCTGGTAGGATTGGGGATGGTGTTGGGAAATCTGCTGAGCGGTCGCCTTTCTGGCCGCTATACGCCGCTGCGTATTGCGGTAATAACCGACTTTGTAATTGTGCTGGCTCTGCTGCTGCTCTTTGCCTTTGGCGGGATCAAAGCCGCGTCGCTGATCTTCGCCTTTATTTGCTGCGCGGGCCTGTTTGCCCTGTCGGCGCCGCTGCAAATTTTGCTGCTGCAAAATGCTAAAGGGGGTGAGCTGCTGGGTGCGGCAGGAGGGCAAATTGCCTTTAATCTCGGCAGCGCAATTGGCGCCTGGTGCGGTGGTATGATGCTGACGCTGGGCTTTGCCTACAACTACGTGACGTTGCCGGCGGCGCTGCTGTCGTTTTCTGCAATGTCGTCGCTGCTGCTCTACGGTCGCCTGAAGCGCAGCGTATCCCGGATGACTCCCGCTGCCGGATAGCCTCTGCGCTACCCGGCAACGCGAACATTACTCCTGCGGCCACAACCAGGCCGCGCCGCGCACGCCGCTGGAGTCACCGTGCAGCGCCTTGCGTAGAGGCGTTTCGCACTCACCGCCAAAAACAAACTGTTTAATCAACGTTGGCACGTTTTGATACAGTCGATCGACATTGCTCATTCCACCGCCCAGCACGATTACATCCGGATCGAGAATATTCACCACATGTGCCAGTGATTTCGCCAGACGCAGCTCGTACCGACTCAACGCCTGTTCCGCCAGGGTATCCCGGGCATTAACAAGACTGATAATTTCACTGCCCTTGAGCGGCTTACCGCTCAGACGCTGGTAGTCGGTGGCAAAACCGGTTCCGGAAATGAAGGTTTCAATACAGCCTTGCTTGCCGCAATAGCAGGGCACTTCCTGCCGATAACGCAGTTCGTCTTCGTCCATCCACGGCAGCGGATTATGCCCCCACTCGCCCGCAGTACCGTTGCCGCCAGTGTGCGCCCGGCCGTTCAGCGCCACTCCAGCGCCACATCCTGTACCGATAATCACCGCAAACACGGTTTGCGCCCCCGCCGCTGCACCATCAACGGCTTCAGAAACCGCCAGGCAGTTGGCATCATTTGCCAGCCGCACTTCGCGATTCAAACGCGTACTCAGGTCTTTGTCAAAAGGTTGCCCGTTAAGCCAGGTCGAGTTGGCATTCTTCACCACTCCGGTGTAGGGCGAAATTGAACCGGGAATGCCCATCCCGACGGTTCCCGACTGCCCGGTGGCCTTTTCCGCCATCTCCACCAGCGCGGCGATGGTTTCTATCGTTTGCCGATAATCATCACGCGGCGTGGGCAGGCGATGGCGAAAAAGCTGTTCGCCTGCATCGCCAAGCGCGATAACTTCCGTTTTCGTACCGCCTAAATCGATACCTATACGCACTGTTTGCTCCTCTTCCCGATTAACAATGCAAGCATAGCGACAATTCGCTATCATGCCCGCTGGATTTAACGACAAGGCCGTGGAAATTATCATGCTGTGGTTCAAAAATTTAATGGTTTACCGTCTTAGCCGCGATGTTTCTTTGCGTGCCGAAGAGATGGAAAAACAGCTGGCATCAATGACGTTCACCCCTTGCGGTAGCCAGGATATGGCAAAAATGGGCTGGGTTCCGCCGATGGGATCGCACAGCGATGCATTAACGCATACCGCCAATGGCCAAATTATTATCTGCGCCCGCAAAGAAGAAAAAATTCTGCCGTCGCCGGTTATCAAACAGGCGCTGGAAGCCAAAATTTTCAAACTGGAAGCTGAGCAAGGTCGCAAACTCAAGAAGACCGAAAAAGACTCGCTGAAAGATGAAGTTCTGCACTCATTGCTGCCGCGCGCCTTTAGCCGTTTCAGCCAGACGATGATGTGGATCGATACCGTCAACGATCTGATCATGGTTGATTGCGCGAGTGCGAAGAAAGCCGAAGATACGCTGGCGCTTCTGCGTAAGAGTCTCGGTTCGCTGCCGGTCGTTCCGCTGACGATGGAAAACCCCATTGAGCTGACGCTGACCGAATGGGTTCGCTCCGGCACAACGGCACAGGGATTCCAGTTACTGGATGAAGCTGAACTAAAAGCGATCCTTGAAGACGGCGGCGTGATCCGCGCGAAAAAGCAGGATCTGGTCTGCGACGAAATCGCCGTGCATATCGAAGCGGGCAAACTGGTCACCAAACTGGCCCTCGACTGGCAGCAGCGCATTCAGTTCGTGATGTGTGACGACGGCTCGATTAAGCGTTTGAAGTTTAGCGACGAGCTGCGCGATCAGAACGAAGATATTGACCGCGAAGATTATGCTCAGCGTTTTGATGCCGATTTCATCCTGATGACGGGTGAACTGGCGGCGCTGATTAAAAGTCTGGTGGAAGGATTAGGCGGCGAAGCGCAACGTTAAGCCGTACTTACCGAATGGCGGCATAATGTCGCCATTCGTCATTTCTATGCTTACAGATAGCGGCAAAGATAGGATGTTGGCTCTGCCACCTGCAGATGAAACTCACTGTTGCCCGGTACGTTGAACACGTCCCCTGCGGCATACACCTTCCACTCAGTTTCCCCCGGCAGCAGCACGTTCAGTGCGCCGCTAACGACAGTCATCTCTTCAGGCGCCGCAGTACTAAAAGTATATTCGCCTTCAGCCATCACGCCAACACTGGCTCGGCCAGTACTGCTGCTGGTAAAACCGATCGATTTTACTTTGCCGGAAAAGTATTCATTACTTTGAAGCATACAACTGGCCCTATCTCGTGATTAAGTTGAGAACCAATATAGGGGGCTGACGTTCCACCTGTCACGCAAAATTACGCCAACAGCTCCGAAGCCAGTCGGGCAATCAACACATTAGACAGAAGAACCGGGACATCCAGCGATTTTTGCAGTAAATCACGATGGCGTTGATTGAACCCCAGACAATCCAGCATGATCACATCCGCGCCTTGCTCCAGCAGTTCTTTCCCGGCATCAATCAATTGTTGTTCGGTACCTTCGATCGGATTCGCCACGGCATACACTGGTGGAGTTTGTAACACCTGCCATTTTTGCGTCTGGGCTTTGAGCAATTCGGTGACGGGGACAATAACCCCGACCTGATGCCCATCGACAATCGAGGCCACCAGCGGGGGGATAATACGTAACGGCTCCAGCAGAATGCTATTGCGGGCGGTCAGGCGAGCGATTGAGGCGGTACTCATCAGCAGGATCACGTCAAAGCCCTGGTTATCCAGCACCTCCACGATACTTTGCAGCGAGCGCTCAACCTTCTGGCGTGAGACATGCGCAAGTTGGTGGTCGCTGAGCAGCGTTAATAAAGGCTCGTCACCGGGCGAAACGCCATACTCAGCCATCACATCTTCTCGCCGCATCTGTCCAAGCAGACTGTGGTGAGTAATGTGCTGTTCATCGATATATTCCGTCAGGAGCGGTAACACCTCACACATCGGCACCACGCCAATCGTGAGGATAGCCAACGACGCACTCATTTGTTGCTCCACCATCTTCTTACTTTGCTGTGAAATCCCGGGCAAGTGCCGGGCGCTGACCTGCGCTACAAATGCTCAAAAGCGTAGCAGCTGATCGGCGGTGTATTGTGTAAAGATTCCAAATCATTCCGGTACTGGATTGTTATTGCTTAATTTTCAATTTTAACGGTATACGGCGAAATTTAAGAAAATGTGATAAACGCCCGTCGTGGCACTTTTCAGACTCGTGCCAGGACGGTGCTTAATATCAGGTTTTATCGGGGTCTTCGTAGCGTTTTTTGGCATCCATGGCTTCCTGCGCAGAAGGATGCTCACTGATCAACGTATTCGGTTTAGGGTGATCGGCTCGAAGTTGATACCAGGTTACCGTCTGGCCTGGCGTCCCCTTTTCAACCGTAACAATGTTCGCTTGACGTGGGTAAGGTGGTTTTGTCGGCATAGTTCTTCCTTTTCACTGGATGAACATTAAGTATAGACACCGCCCTGTAACCGTGGCGCTGCCTGCGCCAGTATCTCAAGAATGTCTTCCACCACCTGCGCAGGTTTATGGGTGGCATCAACGATGTAGTGCGCAGCTTCACGGTACAGAACATCGCGCTGGGCGAGCACTTCCTGCACCTCTTCAGTCAACGGCTTACCGGTTAAGGTTGGGCGCAATCCCTCTTCAGGCGTGGCCTCCAGACGATCAACCAGTACTGATACCGGTGCGCTTAAATAGATAACCACACCGTGGCTGCGCATGTAATGACGATTAAATTCGGTAAGAATGATACCGCCGCCGGTCGCAACAACCGTTGCCGGGGCTGTGACGGCCTGCAGAGCGCTCGTCTCCTGGGCACGAAACCCTTCCCATCCTTCCCTTTCGACGATCTCCGCCACGGTCATCTGCACGTGCGATTGCAACCAGCGATCGGTATCGACAAACTGGAAATCGATAGCCTTCGCCAGCGCCATACCGGTAGTTGTCTTACCACACCCCCGGGGGCCGACAAGATAAAGAGGTTGCGTCATTACAGAAATTCCCCAGGGAGCCGCGAGCGAGCGGGATCTGATGCGGTTAAAGATATAATCATATCACCAAACTAGTACATCGCCAAAACGTAAAGAAAAAATTACATACAGGGTAGCGATACCTATTAATCCCTACTATAACAAGAATTCACCATGAATAAAGTGTAAATAATAAATTACACGTTTTATTTTCTGCGCTGTACTTCCAGCCACCACTTATCAAGCTCAGCAGCAAAATGCTGCCTGTCTCGTGGTGAAAGGCTGTCCGGCCCGCCGGTCTGAATACCGCTGGCGCGTAGCGTATCCATAAAATCACGCATCATCAGACGCTCACGGATCGTGGCTTCGGTATAACGTTCACCGCGCGGATTAAGCGCCGCCGCACCTTTTTCAATGACTTCTGCCGCCAGCGGGATATCCGCTGTTATCACTAAATCACCGGCACTACACTGGCGCACAATCTCGTTATCCGCCACGTCAAACCCGGCGGGAACACGTAATGTGCGGATAAACCGCGAAGACGGGACGCGCAAACTCTGGTTTGCTACCAAAATAAGCGGCATCTGCATGCGCTCAGAAGCGCGGTACAAAATATCTTTAATCACATTCGGACACGCATCGGCATCCACCCATATTGTCATAATTTCTCCCCACTGATGTGCAGTTGCACATTGTCGCGTGCTTTTACTTGCAGGCAAAGTGCTGTTTATCCTTCTGCACGTATTCAATCCGCGCTAAGCTTAGCTTTCCCAGGTAAAACAATGAATATCACGCATAGGGAGTGACAAAATGGACAAGAAAATCGGTTTTATCGGCTGCGGTAATATGGGCAAAGCGATACTTGGCGGCATGATCGCCAGCGGCCAGGTTCTCCCCGGACAAATCTGGGTCTACACCCCTTCCCCCGATAAAGTCGCTGCATTGCACGACCAGTACGGTATTAATGCGGCGCAGTCTGCGCAAGAGGTCGCGCAAATCGCTGACATTGTTTTTGGGGCCGTAAAACCAGGCATCATGATTAAAGTGCTGAGCGAAATTACCTCCAGCCTGAACAAAGACTCCCTGGTCGTCTCGATTGCCGCTGGCGTCACCCTCGATCAGCTCGCCCGCGCGCTAGGCCATGACCGTAAAATCATTCGCGCGATGCCAAACACGCCGTCACTGGTGAATGCCGGAATGACTTCCGTCACACCGAACGCCTTAGTCACGCCAGAAGACACCGCCGACGTGCTGAATATCTTCCGCTGCTTTGGCGAAGCGGAAGTCATTGCGGAGGCAATGATTCATCCGGTCGTTGGCGTCAGTGGTTCAGCCCCAGCTTATGTGTTTATGTTTATTGAAGCGATGGCGGACGCCGCCGTGCAGGGTGGCATGCCTCGCGCGCAAGCTTATAAATTCGCGGCGCAGGCAGTAATGGGTTCGGCGAAGATGGTGCTGGATACGGGTAAACATCCCGGAGAACTGAAGGATATGGTGTGCTCGCCTGGTGGAACCACCATTGAAGCGGTACGCGTCCTGGAAGAACGAGGTTTTCGTTCATCAGTGATTGAAGCGATGATTAAGTGCATGGAGCAGTCGGAAAAACTCAGCCGCTCCTGAGTTAACACCGCCGGACGTCAGGCCGCCGCCTCAGTGCGGTTACGTCCGGAATTCTTTGCTTTGTAGAGTGCCATATCCGCCGACTTTAACCATTCTCGATAATGCTCGGTTTCTGCGGTCAGCGGCGCAACGCCCACGCTGATCCGCAGAGCAACCTGCGGCGCGCAGGATAAACGCAGTTGGCCAAGTCGTTCGTGAACGCGAGACATCGCCGCAATCGCGCTGGTTGCCGGCGTGCCGCACATAATCACCGCAAACTCATCACCGCCAAAGCGCCCGATCACGTCGCTACCGCGTAAGGTCATCTGCAACTGGCGGGTCAGCGCGACAATCGCCTGATCCCCAACGTCATGACCCCAGGTATCATTAATGCTCTTAAAATGGTCGATATCGATAATCAGTAACGTGGCGTCACGCTGGTAGCGGCGGCAATTATCAAATTCATTACGCAGTAACAGTTCCCAATGGCGGCGGTTGTACACCCCAGTCATGCCATCTCGCGTACTCATCACCTGTAAACGGCGTTTATGTTCCGCCAGCTTGATGACCGTCTGGTAGCTGACCCAAGCAAACAGCAGCGGATAAATCACCAACACCGGCAGCGTCAATAGCACGCTAAGTTGAGTACTGCTAAAAGCGACGGAGATATCGGTTAACTGTAACGTCACCAGGCATGAAACCATCATCAAAACGGCGCCTGCGATGAATATTCGCATCCCGCCTGCGCCCATCAGGTTGATGCAGATAATCATCAGCAGCGCCGTGGATGGCAACAGGTTTACGCCCATAATCCCTATCCACATACCGGCAAGAATGGCATCGGCTTTTAAGTTGGTAAATTCGCTATGCAGAGGATCGTCGGCTTTGCTGGCCAACTGCCAGGCCAAATGCGGCCAGACAAACGCCCATCCCACCAGTAATAGCCACCAGCCCCCGGTAATGGGCTGAGCAACTAATACCGACGCGATAGGGAAAAACATTCCCCCCAATCCCACCGCTCGCGGCAGCCTGATTCGTCGGGCGAATCGCAGACCGGAACGTTGGTGGTCATTTTGATGAAGCGATAAAAATGCTTCATTCGGGACGACCTTCTTTTGATAAAAGTTTTCATCATTCATTGTATTTGGGAATATTCTGAAACAAATTTCCCAAATTATAGGAAGGGGTCTGGTGGCGGAAGTATGATATTTCGGGTGAGCGATTTTACCTGCTCACCCGTAAGTGCTACGCAGATTTCTTCAGGCAAGCGCTCATAAATTTATTACGATCATCACCTTTCAGAGACTGCTCCGTCGCCTTAACGTTACATTCACGCATTTTTTGCTGCTGCGGCGTCAGGCTCTTTTCCTCCGGCGCAGATTTACTGTTTTTCAGGCAATCACTCATATATGTCTTACGCGCATCCCCTTTTAAGGTCTGCGCCGTTGCCTGCTGATTGCAGGTGGTCATACGCTGTTGTTGCGGGGTTAAAGTCTTCTCGGCAGCACCGACGGTAGTTAAAAAAATCAGACCAAAAAGCAGCGTCATTAATAATGTAATTTTCATAGCATCCTTCTTTTCTGAACGACA